>JALVPE010000108.1 GCA_027031945.1 Candidatus Moraniibacteriota bacterium | reverse complement strand
AAGTAATGGTTTCGGTAATTATCTTTTTTATTACCGTAATGGCTGTATTTGAGGTAGTGAAAAACAATACCCGTCTTATTTCTTTAATACAACAAAACAATGATTTTTCACTAAAAGCAAGTGTTGCCGTTTTATCGCCCCAGAAGAAAAACAATTATGAAAGACTTAAAGAATTTAATATAACAAATGATGAGGTTATAAGGGATTTGAAAAAAGATAAAATAACAGTTGAAATAAAGCCTGATTTGAATATGGAATACAATATTTCAGGAATAAGATTTAAAGAGACAGTAAATAAACTAAAAGCATTTGATAAAACAGACAGCATTACTGTATATTCGGTTGGTATAAAATGAAAAAATCGTTTACTCTGATTGAAATAATAATCTCTGTTATGATTTTGAGTATTCTTTTTTTTGCCATGAGCGGTGTTTTGAAAAATTTAAAAATTACAAAAGAGATTTTAGAGAAAAATTTTGTAAAATCCTCTCAAAAAGAGCTTATGATAAAAACACTTTATTATGATTTGTTAAACGCACAGTCGGTAAAAATAGTCCATTCTCCAAACAGTGATTTTGATAGGGTATATATTGTTACTTCAAACTCGCTTTACCGTCTTATTTATCCGGATGTCTTATGGTATGTAAGCAAAAATAAAAATTCTTTAATAAGAGTTGAATCCCCGTATGAAATCACTCTTCCAAATGAGAATCTGTTTTTTATGGATAAATTCGAACAAAAAGTAAAAATATTTAAAATATACAAAAACCAAAATAAAATATTTGTTTTTATCAAAACAAAAAAACCTCTTTATTTTAAAATTTTCAAATAATTTAAGCACTTTAATGGCATTTTGATGAGTTATAATATATTAAATATAACCGAAAGGAGAAAAAATGAAAATAAGTAAAATTGCTTCATTATGTATAGCAGGTTCTGCAGCATTTATTATCGGATGTGGAGGAGGTGGTAGTAGTAGTTCTTCATCTTCAGCACAAGTTAGCGGAACTGTGGAAGCGAGTAAATTAGCAGGAGTAAAAGTATGTGTAAAAAACACAACAAACTGTGTAACAACAGACAGTAACGGGAAATTTACAATAAATGCAGCTGCACCTGTTGATTTGGAATTAAAAATAGGTGATCAGGTTTTAGGTGACATAACAGCAAACAGTAATACAATGACAATTACTCCAAGAGTATTGGCAGATGGTAATGTAACTCTTGCAAGTTATATAGGGGCGACTTTGCATATGATGGCAGGATGTGATATGACGGCTCAAACGTGTGATTTTAGCGGTGTAAGCAGTGTGGATATAGAAGATGGAAACGGTACAACTTTAATTGATAAAATCAAGACGGCCTGTTTGGATGGAAAAGTGCAAATCAATGTTAACGGAACACTAAAAGAAGTTAACTCCACTATTGTGAGTATGTATGAAAGCGCAAATCCTGATATGGTGAGTGCAAGTGTTACATACAGCGGTGCGGCAAATGCCGGGGACTTTGCGACATTTACATTTGATCCTGAAACTAACACTCTTAATTATCATGTTACAGGGCCGGTTTTTGGAGATAAAAACGGAACTCTTCAAATGCAGAATGTTTATGAAAATGTGTTTTATAAAGACCAGTACAATAATTTTTATTTCTTCTCACAAAGTATGGGTGTTGCGATGATTACTTTTGATGATGGTACTACAACATTTGTTACAGGTCTTCAAACGCCATATACCCTTGATACTTCGCTTATTACAAATAAAACTTTTAATATAGTAAGTATTGATACTAATGGAATTGGTTTTGATGTTATAGAAATTAACGGCTCAAACGATACAAACGGAACATGGAGATCGGTTGTTTCTGATGATAACGGAACATGGGTGAAAGACGGTAAACATTTAGTAGCAAATGACAGTGCGGGATCATTTATAGGAAATATTATTATAAGACCACCTGTTGTAGAAGGCGGAAGGGCAGGAATAATTGTAGATGAAAACGGAGGATTTGCACTAGGAGTTGAAGCAAAACCTTTAGAGGCAGACGAGATAAACGGCAGATATTATTATTATGATGAAGGCGGAGATTATATGTGTTACGGATATGTGGATGTAAACGGAACTTCTTATACTTTTAAAGACACATACTGCAGTGATGGTGAACCTGAAGAAGGCAGCGGAGCATTGGTCTTGAATCCTTCAATTGACCCTGATCAGAATGCAAGTACGGATAATAATATAACCCTTAACGGTTTTGCAAGATTAAAAGATGAAAACGGAACTTTAACTAAAACATTTGTTTATATTGATCCTACGGCAGGATATTATGTGTCTGTAGATATGGAAAGCGGAGAAATAAATATCGGTTCAAACAAACCTCTCAAATAATTTCTCCTTTTTTTCATAGATTTTGATATTATTATCTTTTAAATTATATTGAAAGGTAATAATGAATTTTATTAAAACAGCAGGTGTACTGTTTTTATTATTTTTTATAACCGGATGCGGAGGCGGAGGAGGTACTTCAAATACAGCCGACAGTAATATAACCGATTCTGATAATACAACTTCAATAGAAGAGAAAATAATAATTCACGGCAATAATGCAGCCCTTGGACC
>JALVPE010000107.1 GCA_027031945.1 Candidatus Moraniibacteriota bacterium | reverse complement strand
CATTATAACATATTTTTTTAATATTTTGACAAAAAATATATAAAAATAGTTTAAAATATTGTATCTTATCGAATGATAGAAATTCTAAATGAATTATTGATATAGCTTTTTATGAATATTTATTTTTTAAAAACAAATATTTTATATCCAAAAAAGTTCCATACAAGAGATGCTATTGTTGCAGATGCTGCAGCTATATTTGCTAATTGGGGAGGGGTAACTAATTGAGTATTTTTGAATAAAAATATCAATAATGATGCAAGACCTACATTTATAACAAATCCGATTACGCTTATTAAGATAAACTTTGTAACTTCAGCTCCATTCGTTTTTTCTCTTGCATCAAATGTCCAATACTTGTTCCAAAAATATGCACTGATTGTTGCAATTGTAAAAGAGCATCCTTTAAATAAAGAAAATCCAATGCCGTCCATAATGCTTGTAATCGTCATAAGTAAATTTAACACACCCCAATCAAGAAATGTATTAAATGCACCAACTGCACCAAATTTGGCAAATTGAAATATAATCGGTAGGCGTGCACTAATCAACCATGCAAAAGCAAGTGCAATATTTGCAAAAATAACAAAAAACAAAACAAGTCCCAAAATCGCCAGAGGATTAATTGGTATAAACTTAATATCCAAATTAATAATTATTGGTATAGAAAACAGTGCAAATGAAACACCGATAAACGATACCAAATAAAAATCTACATGGCTAATTTTGGGACGCTTTGTAATTGTCATATTTTGTATAATTTATTCAGCCTGTTTCATTTCTGCTTGAATTTCTTTTTCAATCTCGTCAATATCTGGCATCCATTCATCAATAATATCGGTATCAATTGAGTCTTCCACATCGTCTTTTGTTGTTGATGTCGATATAGTGTCATCATTTATATCATCACTTTTTGTATCATCTTCATTTTCCACACTTTCATCAATAATATCGTGTTCAAAATCATTTTCTGTTTCTGATATTCCGGTAAGAATTTCTGTTGCAGTTTTTGGTTCCGGATTATTTTCATTTGTAGCATCAATTGATTTAATATTGTTGATTGTAGGTGCAGTGGTTGTGCCATCATTTTGTTGTAACACAGCTTCAATTGCCGCCCATTGAGCATTTTCGTCTTGAGCTGTTACAATTGCAACTTGATCACCTGGTTGAACATCAAAATACGTAATTGACGCCAGAAGAACTTTATAAGGTTTTCCGTCAACTGCCACAAAAAAATTACCATTTGCATCTTGACCTACAATACCGATTTTATTTTGTCTTGGCATTGGTCCAACTTGTTTATAAATGAAAGAACCATCATCAACAATTGTGAGTTTTAGAAGATCTCCTTCAACGAGCTTTGATTTGGATGCATAATTTGCAGGAACGGGATATTGCTTACCATCAGTACCTATCATAACTTGACCATCAAATGTGCCTTGTATAACATTTCCGCCTTCTTCATCAATTTTTTTTCGTCTACCAACTTTCTTTTTTCCTTCAAGTTGAAGCAACATAGCTTTTGCACTTTGCATTGTTTGTTCTGCAGTTGTAATCATATCACGCAGAGATTGTATCTTTTGTTCCTTTTCCTTTTCGGAAAGATTTTTCAAATCATCAGACATATGTTTTTATTTATTTGTTTTTATTTTATACTATGTTTATTATTATATAGTATAAAATAGATTTTTACAAATAATATTTATTTTTTTACTTATATAATATAAATATTAAATATCTTTATATTTTACAGTCTTTCTTTTTTACACTATATATTGTATAGTGTCAAGGATAGGATTAAAATTTATTGTTAAAAATAAATTATTTAAATATTGTATGAAAAGATTTTTTATAAGAACATTTGGTTGTCAACAAAATGTGGCTGATTCTGAACGAATTGTGGGATATTACAAATCTCGAGGTTTTGAGCAGGTTATTTCTGAAAATAAGGCAGATATTGTAGTTATAAACACTTGTATGATACGAGACATGGCAGAAGAGAGAGTGTATGGATATATAAGAAATTTGCAGAGAAAAAATAAAAAAGAAAAACGAGAGCAAAAAATAATTTTGACTGGTTGTATAGTTGGCGCTGCAACACGAGAACCAAGTGGTAAATTGCGGAAAAAATTAGAAAAACGTATACCAAATGTTGAATTAATGCCAATTGAAGAAGTGGGATTTGAATATCAACCAGAGAGAATAGACAGAAAACATGCATGGGTCGTTATTTCAAACGGTTGTAATAATTTTTGTGCTTTTTGTATAGTACCTTTTGCAAGAGGGAAGGAAATTTCAAGGCCGTATGATGAAATTATACGAGAAGTGCAATATTTAGCCAAAGAAGGATTTACATCTATTACGTTATTGGGACAAAATGTGAATTCATATGGTTCGGATTTGATTTTGTCACAAAAAGAAAGTAAGCAAGAATTTTATAAATTACCAGATGGCAAAAAAGTTGAACCAGTAATGGTTAATCATTTGGGGCGCGCAAGAATTCCAACACTTTTCCCATTTCTTTTGGATGACGTTGCCAATGTCAAAGGTATTGAAACTGTTACATTTACAAGTTCCAATCCTTGGGATTTTTCAGATGAACTTATAGATGTTATTGCAAAAAATAAAAATATAGATAGATTACTTCATCTGCCAGTACAATCCGGAAGTGACAAAATAATCAAAAAAATGAATCGTTGGCACACGGCACAGGATTTTTTGAATTTGACAGATAAAATAAAACAAAAAATACCAGATGTTACGTTTGCTACAGATATTATAGTTGGTTTTCCAGGTGAAACTCGAAAAGATTTTGAAGATACTTTAAATCTTGTAAAAAAAGTGGGTTTTGTAAAAGCATTTATTGGTTGCTATTCAGAGCGTCCAGGCACATTAGCCTCCAAGGAAATGCCAGACACTATTGAATGGGCGGAGAAAAAACGAAGGTGGCATATACTAAATGAGCTTATAAATAAGCCAAATATAGGTGTAAGTAAAACAAAAGATTGGATAAAGACAAGAGACAAATATGGTGTTAGATAAGCTTATCTTACAGAATTAAGAAAATTTATATTAAATTTTTGTGGTATACTATCTATAATAAGTATTTAATATATTTTATAGATGAATAATAAGAAATTTTTACAACCATTTTCTGATGATGTTGTGTTTTTTGATGCTGAATTTACAGGGCATGATATACAAAAAGATGTTTTGATGTCTGTTGGTATGGTGTCATTGGATGGGAGTAGGGAAATGTATTTTGAACTTGAATATGATGAAAAAAATGTTAGTGATTGGGTGCAAGAGCATGTTGTGCCATATTTAACACAAGATAAAATTTCTCGTCAAAAAGCACGTCAAAAAATTCGAGAATTTTGTGGTAAAAGTGAGCCACATCTTGTTGCAACAGTCAATCAATATGATATGGCATTCTGGCATAAATTGTTTAGTGGTGAAGCTGAACCAATTCATCCTATTCCAATTGATTTTGCATCAATGCTTTTTGCAATAGGTTTAAATCCTGCCAGAGAAATTGATGGCAAAAAAGAGAAATTTTTTGCACAATTTGGAATTAATACAGATAAATTTCAAATGCACAATGCTTTGGATGATGCACGTCTTATGCGCGAATTGTATGTAACTCTCATAAAGTAATTATTAATAATAAATTTTTATGACAGAAAAAAATCAATTATATCGTTGTTTCATATGTGGTAACATTGTGGATGTTCGGCACGCTGCCACTGGAGAGTTAGTGTGTTGTGGTAAATCAATGGATTTACTTAGTGCAAACACTGAGGAAGCAGCAACAGAAAAACATGTGCCAGTAGCTACTCGTACTGGGGATGGTATTGAGGTACGTGTTGGTGAAATTGATCATCCGATGAACGATGATCATTATATAGAATGGATTACTATCATTACTCAAAACAAAACAAAGACAATATATCTTGCTCCAGGTGATGAGCCTAAAGCAATATTTAAAACAATAGTAGAAAGTGGTGTTGTGTATGCATATTGCAATTTACATGGATTATGGAAAGCTGAAATATAGAGTTTTATATATTGCGATAAATTTTAAAACGTTGTATAATAATAACTGGAGAGGTGACACTCATAAAATGAGCGTTAAAAAGATGAGGTCGTAAGCGCCACGAGGGTTATTCTGTCCATGTAATTCAGTTAAGCAGAAACTACGTTATGGAACGAGATGCACAATTTGTCGAGGAAGTAGTAAAAATGCTTGTTGACAATCCAGATGACGTAAAAGTTGATCGTAAGGTTGACGAGATGGGTGTACTCATTACCCTTGATGTAAATCAAGAAGATATGGGTATGGTCATTGGTCGTGAAGGTTCTACTGCAAAAGCGCTTAGAACTCTTTTGAGAGTTGTGGGTGCAAGGAATAATGCACGTGTTAATCTAAAGATTAACGAGCCAGAAGGTTCTCAACGCCCAGCTCGTAAAGAGCAAAGCGAAGAAGGTGAAAAAGAACAAAAAACTCTGGATGAAGTTGTTGGAGATATTGAAATTTAAAAATCTCAAGATAGTAAAAAGTATTATCTTTTACAAGAATCACTTAGAAATAAGTGATTTTTGTTTTTTTGCATTGACTTTATTTTATGCTTTTGTTAGTATAAATCACCAATCCGAATTGGTTGGATTGTTAAATGAGTCTCATAGTGACATGATCTACTCTTGAGAATGTGAATACGTGCATTACGCACGATATCATCGACAAGTTCTATGACGTGATCACGAGACAAAATTTTATTTTAAGGAGGTGTCACAATGACACAAAAAAGTTCTTTGATAAATGGGTTGGTGGATTTTTGCAAAAGGTGCTTTGCAAAAAAGTATGTGACAAAGGCTAGAGGCAAATCTCCAAGTACACATAATTGGAGAATATGTCCTAAGTGCAAAAAGTATATTTGGACATTTTCGTTTAATGAGAATGAAGATAAAGTGCGATGTGATCGTTGTAATGCGGTATTGGGATTTAAAAGACCCACAACATTTTGTAGTTGTGGCGCCACTGCTCATATGGCATGTACCGATCCTTATTGTGTAGAGTGTAAAAAAGAGTTACCTCCATTGGCGATGGAATATAAAGACGGAAAAGGTAGAATATTTACACTGCTCAAACCATTGTATGATCCACGTATTTCTTTGTGGACTATTTTTACGATAATATTAATGATGTGTATGACGGGTGTTTATCATTTTGTCAAGATTCCTTATGGTTTTTCTGTTGGGCAAAGCAATTTTTTGTTGTGGTACGTTGCTACTTTTAATTTGTTTGCTTATGTTTTATATTATGTGACACGTTCTGTAAATAATCACATGAAATTTGTGCCATTATTGATAATAATTTTTGGTGCTATATTAGTAGCAACATTATTATTTTGGGCAATGCCAATAAAATATTCAACGTGTGCATTATCACCACGTTGGCTACATATACCAACAGAGCAGGAGTGGCAACAACAACAGTTGGCGGAAATAGATGCTTTGGAACCCGGTTTAGCTCAGTTTGAATTGGCTCACAAGCTTAAAAGTGTGAATTGGCGACCATATTATGTTGCTGCCGCAAAAGTTGATTTTGAAGGTTTGATGCGGAAGTACGGTTCATATGCAAATCAATTGGACCCATGGCATGGAGCACAATTCTTTCCTCTTCTGGATAAATATTTAGAATCTTTGAGTCAAGATAAATTGATAAGACAGTGCTGTGATGATCCATGGAATGTAATTTTCACACCCCTGTCCGTTCAGAGATTCGGTGATGTAGTCACTGCATGTGACGGTATCATTCCATGATATTGTCACTTGGAGACTCTTTCTGTAGTGCAGAAGGGGTCTTTTTTTGTGTTATAATTATAGTCTAGCCGAACAAAAAATGATGAATTTATATAATTTTTATGCAAAAGCGAAAACAATTAAGGCTAAAAAATTATAATTATTCACAAAATGGAATGTACTTTGTGACAATTTGTACACAAAATAAAAAATGTTATTTTGGGAAAATTATAAATAATGAAATGCAATTAAATTTAGCAGGTAAAATAATAGAAAAATGGTGGAAAGAATTAGAAAATAAATTTAACATTACATTATATGAATATGTGATAATGCCAAATCATATTCATGGAATTATAGAAATTAATACTAACAGTGATTTTGTAGTGGCTGACCCATGTGTCAACCAAGGTTTTGTACGAAATAAAAAAAATATTGCAAGGACAGACACACAGGTCTGTCCCTACATTAAGCACAATGATTCAATGGTTTAAAACAATGACAACAAATGAATATATAAAAAATGTAAAATTAGGAAAACTTGCACCATTTGATAAGAAAATCTGGCAACGTTCATATTACGATCATATAATAAGAAAACCTGCCTTCGCACAAGGCTACGACAAGGCGATGGAAGAATCATTGCAAAAAATTCAAGAATATATCATGATTAATCCACGGGAGTGGAAAAAAGATGAATTATATAATAACTAAATTATGAAAAGTAAAAAAATAGTAACAATTGGTGGTGGTACGGGGTCGTTCACACTTCTGTCAGGGCTTAAAAATTATCAATATGATATTACAGCAATTGTAACAATGGCTGATGATGGTGGTTCTACTGGGAAACTCAGAGATGAGTTAGGCGTGTTACCACCGGGTGATGTGAGACAGTGTCTTGTAGCACTTTCTGATTCAAGTGAAAAATTGCGTGAGCTTATGAATTATCGTTTTGATAACGGTGATTTGAAGGGGCATAATTTTGGAAATTTATTTTTGTCAGCATTAGAAAAAATTAATGGTAGCTTTTCTGGTGGTATAGTTGAGGCAATTGATATATTAAATGTAAAAGGTTCTGTCGTACCTGTGAGTGAAGATGATATGCGCCTTACTATAAAACTCAATGATGGGCATATAATTGTAGGAGAAAAAGAGTTAGATGATAATAAACAGGTGAGAGAAATTGGAATACATGAAATAAGACTTTCAAAAAGTGTAAGAGCAAATAGACGAGCTGTCAAAGCAATAAATGAAGCGGACTTTATAATAATAGGTCCAGGTGATTATTATGGCAGTATCGTGCCCAACCTATTGGTTAGTGGTATTAGGCTTAGCATCAAAAAAGCAAAGGCAAAAGTAATTTTTGTCGCACCACTGACAAATAAAAAGGGTCAAACTAGTGGTTTTGCAGTTTCAGATTATGTGAGCAACATCGAAAAATTAATTGGGAAAAATAGAACAGATTTTGTGGTGTATAATTCTAAAAAACCACACAAAAACATGTTGAGAAGATATGAAAAACAAGAAGGAAAAAATTCTTTGGTACTCTATAATTATGATAATAATAGAAAATATAAAATAGTGGAGGGAGACTTACTTAGAAAAGAAAAGGTAGTTAGTACAATAGGTGATGCACTAGCACATACCAGAGCCTTTATCCGACATGATAGCAATAAATTAGCACGTGCAATTGCGCTCATTACGGAGTATAGTGAATATAGATCATTTAATATTTTATGAATATGAATAAAAAAATAGATTATACAAAATTTCAATATAAACCACGAACTTTTATGTATTTTGTTGCACGTCAATATAAATACCTTCTTATTTTGACGGCATTACTTATTATTTTGTCTGAAGGGCTTTTTAGTCTTGTAGTATATTTTTTAGGAAAACTTACTGACTCAATTAATAATTTTGCGTCAAGTCATAATAGTGACATCATATATCATAATGCACTTCTTCTTATTATTGTATTTGCAATTAGTTTTATTTTTTGGCGCATGAGTGGTTTTTTGGGTAGTTATGTTACAACACAATTGGAAGCCTTTTCATTACGTGTATCATTTGCTTATACAATTCGACATGGTTATAAATATTTTTCTAATCGTCTTGTTGGGAAATTGACAAGTAAAATTGGCAATATTGCACGTAGTATTGAAACGATGTTTCCAATGCTTGTGTGGGATTTTTTGCGAATTATTGTTAAGTTTATTTCTCTTTCTGTTATCGCATTTATTTCAAGTATTCAACTAGGTTGGACATTTATCGCATTTATTATATGTTTTATTATATTCAATGGAATTACCTCACAAAAATTAGTACGATATGCAAAAAACAGAGCAGAAAAAGCATCAGAATTACGTGGCAATATTGTTGATGATCTTACAAATGTTATGGCAGTGCAACAAAATGTAAAAAATAGTTTTGAAATTACACGTGTTAATAAATATATTGAGAAGCATCGTTTTTGGCATTTAAAAACATGGCAATACTTTGAAACAATTTTAGCGATAAATTCTTTTTTTGCAATTATGATGTTGTCAATGATTATTTTTGTTTCTTTGCATTTGTGGTTCGCTGGTGTAATTAGTATAGGGATTGTTGTAATGGCGGTTGTCATGACGACACGATTGATTGGTGATTTGATTTTTATGGGGAGCACATTCAATCGGTTTATGGAACAGTATGGACAATTAAAAGAAGGGCTAGAAGAGGTTTTTGTTCCTTATGATATTGTTGATGTGCCACATGCAAAAAAAGTGCACATTACAAAAGGAGAGATTATTTTTCATAATGTTAACTTTCATTATGATAAAGATGATATGCATTCTGTTTTCGATAATTTATCTATCAAAATACCCGCTGGACAAAAAATTGGTTTGGTAGGAGAATCTGGAGCGGGAAAATCAACATTTGTAAATCTTTTATTGCGATTTCGTGATGTTGATAGTGGTAAAATTACAATTGATGGTTATGATATTAAAAAAATACGCCAAGATGATTTACGTGGAGCAATTGCATATGTGCCACAAGAAGCGTTGTTATTCCATCGGACATTAGAAGAAAATATTTTATATGGAAATATGAATGCAACAAAGGATGAATTAGATAAGGTTATTCAAAAAGCTCATGCGAAAGAATTTATTTCTCGTTTTAAAGATGGATTAAAAACACTTGTTGGTGAGCGTGGTGTGAAATTGTCTGGCGGACAAAAACAACGTGTAATGATAGCACGTGCAATGTTAAAAAAATCCCCAATTCTTATTTTAGATGAAGCAACAAGTTCATTAGATTCACATGCAGAAAAACTTATTCAAGAAGCATTAGAGGAGCTTATGAAAAATCGCACAACAATTGTAATTGCACATAGACTCAGCACACTCAAAAAAATGGATAGAATTATAGTTTTCGATGGCGGTAAAATTGTAGAGGACGGAACACATCAAGAATTATTAGATAAGAAGGGAAAATATTTTGAATTGTGGCAACATCAGACAAATGCGATACAGTAAATAATTAAGAATCTACAGTATGGTGTCATTCCCACGAAGGTGGGAATCTAGAAAAACATCGTTAAACTTTTATTAATGGTGTAGAACTTAATAGTAAAAACTAATTTTAATACAATGTATTTAGGTTCCCGCATTCACGAGGATGACAGTTGTAAAAATAAATTGATAATTTTATGAACATGAAAATATTTGTAGATTTTGACAATACTATTTTTGATACACGACATCAGTTTTTGGATGATTTTTTTGGTGTGTTTGATAAATATGGAGTATCTCGTGAAATTTTTGATAGCACATTGTCATATTTTTCCAAAACTTCACTGCAAACAGGTGAGTGTTATTCGCCAGAGAGTCATATCAGAGAGATAAATAAGGTGACAAAACAAAATATTGATGAAAGGCAATTTTTGCAAGAAATGGAAATATTTCTAGAAGATTTAGAGAAATATGTTTTTGAAGATTTTTATGAATTTGCAAATAACTTTGATAAAAAAAATTTGATTATTTTGTCCTATGGAGACAGTGATTTTCAATCACAAAAAATTAGTGGCTCTGGTGTGAAACAGTTTTTTGAAGATGCAATTATTACACAGGGAGATAAAACAAAAGAAATTGAAAAATATATGCAAAAATATTGCGGTAGGGACAGTGCCTGTGTACCTGTTATTATTGATGATAAATTTGGATATTTTGAAAGTGCAAAAAATTCACAGTTAAATATAAAAACAATTCATAATGTGCGGGGTGGAGAACTTTGTGATGATAGTAAGAATTGTGATAAGCATGTAAAAACTTTAAGAGAAATAAAAAAATCTCTGTCGTAAAGTTTTACGACAGAGATTTATATTAGGCGACTTTAACGAGTCGCAATTTATTGCAACCCAGGTCCTCCATAAACTGTTGCTCCCACTTTTGAATCCACATGTAGTTATACAGGCGACCGAGTGTTGCCTTGTTTGTCAGATGCACAATTACATGCCTATTTGGTATGCAATTTGCATTTTCTCGATTTTTATATCGAGTGATGTTAATAAATCCGTAAGTATCAAAAATATTAATCCAATACAATACAATGTTGTAATGAATTTTTGCTTTGTGTGCAATATCAGGTAACAAAACTTCTTTCTCGCCATTTTCACAGCAGGCCAGAAGCACAGTTATAACCCGATAAGCATTTTCGCTTGGGAAAAGTGTATCATATTTTTTTGACATCTTTCTTCTCCTTTTTGTAATATTTTGCCAATAAACTCCTTAACGAACGAAAAGATACTATAACATCATTTACATAAAATGTCAACTGCTTTTTTATTTTTGAGGTGCTATAATTAAATCATAGCAAAGTAAATACTAAACATTAATTACAAAAAATATGTGTGGAATTGTAGGCTATATTGGTAAGGATAATAACGCAGGTGAAGTGCTTTTAGAGGGATTAAAACGATTGGAATATCGAGGTTATGATAGTGCGGGGATTTGTGTTATGAGTGGAAATAAAAGCAAAACATTTAAGGCTGTGGGCAAAGTGGTAGAGCTTGAAAAGAAGATTGGTAAATATCGTACAGATACAACTATGGGAATAGCTCATACACGATGGGCAACACATGGGAAGCCAAGTGTAAAAAATGCACATCCACACAGTAGTGGTAAAATCCATCTCGTGCACAATGGAATTATAGAAAACTATCAAGAATTAAAAGAAAAACTTATAAAAAAAGGTCACAAATTTTCATCTGAAACTGATAGTGAAGTTGTAGCGCATTTGATTGATGAATATAGTAATAAAAATGATTTTGAACAAGCTGTTTTTGCAGCATTGCAAGATATAAGAGGTGCTTATGCACTAGTTATGCTAAGCGAAGACGAACCAGAAAAAATGATAGCAGTGCGCAATAGTTCGCCGCTTGTTATAGGCGTGGCAGATGATGGCTTTGTGCTAGCTTCAGACGCTTCTGCGATTATTCAACACACTGATAAAGTTGTGTATCTAGATGATGAAGAGTTGGTTATTTTTACACCAGAGACATACAAGGTAAAAACTTTTGCTGGTAGAAATAAATATAAAAAAGAACAAACACTGGAATGGAATGATGAGCAAGCTCAAAAGGAAGGATATAAACATTTTATGCTCAAAGAAATATTTGAACAACCTAGTGCTGTAGCAGATGCAATTCGAGGGAGAATTATTGTTAAAGATGGACTAGCAAAACTTGGTGGACTTGTGGATGTTGAGGATAAACTTAGAGATATTAAAAGAATTGTAATTGTCTCTTGTGGCACTTCATATTGCGCAGGGCTTGTGGGTGAATATATGCTAGAGGAATACGCAGGAATTCCAACAGAAGTAGAATACGCAAGCGAATTTCGCTATCGCAAACCACTAATAGATAAAAAAACTGCAGTAATAGCAATTTCACAATCAGGAGAAACTGCTGATACATTAGCTGCAATAAGAGAGGCAAAAAATAAAGGAGGTTTAACACTGGGAATTGTAAATGCAGTAGGGTCTACAATTGCACGAGAGACTGATGCAGGTATTTATAATCACGCTGGTCCGGAAGTGGGAGTGGCCAGCACCAAGGCATTTACATCGCAACTGTCAATTTTAGTTTTGTTGACGGTATTTCTGGGAAGACAAAGAGATATGTCACTCACAATGGGCAAAAAAATATTGTCAGAACTAAATAAATTACCAAAGAAAATTGATGAGATTTTTGAAGATGGAAAAAACATAAAACGCATAGCTAATAAATATACAAAATATGAAAGTATGTTTTATCTGGGGAGAAAATATAATTTTCCAATTGCAATGGAAGGAGCGCTAAAAATAAAAGAAATCTCATATATTCACGCAGAGGGTTATCCATCGGGAGAAATGAAGCATGGTCCGATTGCACTTATTGATAAAGATTTTCCATCAGTAATACTTGCGCCAAAAGATAGTGTATATGACAAAACACTTTCAGCAATAGAAGAAATAAAAGCAAGAGGAGGTAAAGTGGTCGCAATTACAACTGTGGGGAATGAAGAAAAGATAAAAAAACACGCAAATGATGTAATAGAAATTCCAAAGACTTTAGAAATGCTCACGCCACTACTGGCTGTGGTACCACTACAATTACTGGCCTATTACGCAGGAGTCAAAAAAGGCTTTGACGTAGACAAACCAAGAAATTTAGCAAAAAGTGTGACGGTTGAGTAGACTTGACAAAATGTAATTTTTGGTGTATGATGAGTAGTTATTGTTCTTTATTTTTTTGATTTGTTCATAGGGAATAAATCAATCTTCACCGCACCGCTACAATCATTGTGGCATAGCAAGGGAGAAATATTATGAGTGTAACTAATTGTTTGGGTAATGCTTTATATTTAGTTGAGGCAGAAATCGGGTATGAGGTTCATGTAATTTTAAGTGATGAATTGTTTAAACATGCTTCCCAATTGAAGGATATCGTGAATTATCAGTTAAATAGGACGGGTATACATATTGATATCTCTCTTTTTTCAGATACAAAGTTGATGCAATGTGATTCATCCGTAATATCCGTTAAGTGGGATAGATTGGATGCAGGGTTGGTTCTTGATGCTATAAAAATCTCTCTTCCGATATTTGAGAATAAAGTTCGTTTTGAAAAAGCTGTTCGTATATTTCGCGAGGAATATAATCAATACTTTAATGTATGCACGGATTTTGATGAGGCACTTAAAAAGATTGAGGAGCTGAGGACAGTTCTTCATTCATAAAATATTTTCGCGGAAATGTTGATATATCAACCTTTCCGTTTTCTTTTACTTTAATTTTACTTTATAATATAAATTGAATGATAAAATATTTTTAAGAATAAAACAGTTCCTCTCACTACGATACTACGTAGTATCGTAGTGAGAGAATTTATAAAATGAATATGAAGAAAAAAATGATTGTTAATATTGGTATAATTTTACTGTTAGTGATTAGTGTTGGGATTGCGGTGTATTTTGTTTTGAATAATTCTCAGGTTGAAGAGCAAGAAAGTGGTTTTGGCGGACTTGGTAGACATGCTACAGAGTTGCAAGAGTCTGATAAGGTGTCCAGTGATAAAAATACACAGATATTTGTAGTAGCACTTGATGGTAGTGAGCTCATAAAAACAATAGATGGGGAAATGATAGGTTGTAATGATAAGCTTGTGGCGATTGATTTGGGTGCGGCAGTCTCACCTAGAGTTGCATTGGAAAAATTGTTTGATTATCAAAGTAATGAGGAGGGTATTTATAATGTTTTTGCAAATAGTGGACAGATAATTATTGATAATTTTGATATAGTAGATGGAAAAGCTATTGTGTATTTGAGTGCAAATGTTTTTGGTGGTGGCACATGCGATGCGCCGCGTATCAAACAACAGTTAGAAAAAACATTATTGCAATTTGATAATATTGATAGTACTGAAATTTATTTTAACAATGAATTGATTGGTGATTATTTATCTGAAAAAGATTAAATTATTGATATTTATTACAAAAATCATATATGCCAAGCGAATTGAATTGTGAAAAAAACAAAGAAGCAATTGTAAAGTTTGATGGTAGAGAAATCAGTTTACCAGGTGATTTGCAGGATAAAATTATAGGGCATTGGGAGGTGCAGATTGAAAGTGGGCGTAAATATTTTAATGGCGAATTATTTATGTTGGATGAAATTGTTAAAGGTAACGAGGTTATTAAAATAATTGTGCAAAAGACAAATTTTGCACATTTTTTATATAATAGAGAAGTTGATAGCAATCTTGGACAATACAATATACATACAGTTTTTGCTTCTGCACTTATAATTACAGCAGATGACAGAATTATTGTAGGAAAAATGGGAGAGCATACTTCTCGTGCGGGTAAATATCAATTTTCTGGCGGAGGTCTGGAAGATGGAGATATAAAAAATGGTATTTGTGACATGAAACATAGCATGCAAAAAGAATTAATGGAAGAATTAGGGATTGATTCAGATGATAATAATAGAGTTGAACAAATAAAATTTTATTGTATAAAAAAAGGTAACAATGGAAACATTGCAGTTATATACTTAGTGAAATTGAAAGAAATTGCAGAAGAATTTTTGCAAAAATATAATTTATTCACACAAGAATTAAAAGAGAATGGAAAGTTGCCTGAATTTGAAAAAATTATATACATAAAACAAAATAAAAAAGATATAGAAAAATTTATCAAAATAAATGAAAAAAACTTGGCTGGCTATATGTCAGCAGTATTGAGAAGTATTATAAAATAATTTTTATATAGAACTTTAAGTTATAGATTTCCTGTGTATATTAAAGGATATCTTTTAATATACACAAATAAATAATTTATTGAAATTATATTTCTAATACCTGTGCAACATCCATTACCTCAATCCTCTCTCCTAAAGAGGGAGATGAAGTAGATTGACATACATTTTTTTTTAATGTTATGGTAGTAATGTTTATATATTTTAAAATATAGTTTCTTTAAAAAATGAAAAAGTAATAAGAGGAGTAAAGATGCAAGAATCAAAAAAGAATACAAGTGATTTGTATTGGAAATTTGATAAAAGTATCAAATGGGGTGCTAGGATTTTATTGTGTGTTATGATTGCATTGGGACTAATAGAATGTTTTGATTTGAATATTTTCTTATCAATATTGATAGCTGTAATAGGCACAGGAGCATTAGTGTTTTTGGCAAAATGAAATAGAGGTTTTTAAAAATTGAAAACAGACAAAAGGAGTGAGAGATGAAGAAGCAATATCATGTAATAATCAATTTAGAAACACGTCATAGTTGTTCCACATTTCAAGAGGCTTGGATTAAGATGATGGAAGAAACTAAAAAAGAAATAAAAAATGGTTTGCCAGTGCAAATACTTGAAACGACATATTTTATTGTATTTAAATATCGTAACAATATAGAATTTCCTTTGTCATTTTATCATGCGAGAGACTTTGCACACAGAATTGGCATTTTGAAAGAGGATGGGGATTTGGTTGTTGTGAATGATGATTATTGTGCTGAAGAATTTGAACCTTATATTGCCGATGCTTTTTCAAGGTGCGCTGTACTTGGCGCAAATGATATCAATGAAATTGTTGATCTTGTAAAGGTATTTAAAGAACTTGATTTAAGTGAGTAGATATTTTATATATACTACCTAATAATTTTTTATTGGGTAGTTTTTTACTTTCAACTTTTAACTTTTTGTTTTATACTTAGGTGTATGGAATTAACAGTATTACAATCAATTATTTTTGGAGTGGTTCAAGGTGTGACAGAATTTTTGCCGATTTCTAGTAGTGGACATCTGGTTTTAACGCAGTATTTTTTGCATGTCGATGAGTTGACTGTAAGTTTTATTGTTGCGTTACATGTTGGTTCGCTCTTGGCGGTTGTTTTGTATTTTTGGCGTGATTGGTTCAATATTTTTCATTTGCGAAAAGATATGGAGGTTTATCAAAAAAATCCACGCCTCTTGTTTTATATTATAATTGCTACAATTCCTGCTGTTATTGCTGGCTTATTGCTTGGTGATAAAGCTGAAAATATTATTTTTAATCCGATTGTGACAACATTACTTATAACGCTGGGAAGTTTTATATTATTTTTGGCTGATAGATTTTTTGCTAGAGATGAGTCTTTAGAAAATGTAAATATTAAAAAATCAATTATTGTGGGGCTTGCACAAATGATTGCTCTTGTGCCAGGTGTGTCACGAAGTGGTATGACAATTTCAGGAGCAAGGATGTGCAAGTTAAACCGTGAAGATGCGGCTAGGTTTTCATTTCTTATCGCTACTCCAATTATCGCAGGCGCTGGACTGATGTTGCTATTGGATTGGTCAGGTAATTTTAACACTTCAATGTTTATTGGAGTTATTACATCATTTATAGCGTCCTTTGCAACAATTCATTATTTTCTCGCATGGATTAAAAAAGTGAGCTATGCTGTATTTTTGTATTATTCATTAGGATTGCTAATGCTAGCTAGTCTAGTTGTTTATTTGTAATGATAAAGCATATCCATTTGATAGCAGAGATTTGTGATAAGGTAGTGACAGAACATTGTTTTGTCACTACAGTGAATAGTAGGAATTACGGTTTACTTTAAAAAATCATAAAATCTTATAAAAATGCACTTACAAAAGAAATTAATAGAATATATTCTAAAAATAATTTTGGGTGGCAATGTCATACTATGATTGTATGATAAAAAAATGGTGAAAACATGGTATAATATATAAAACAATCTAATTTATTGATTACAAAATATGATAAATGTAGAAAAAATAAATAAATTTATTGAAACAAGTGTTAAATTAGGTGAATTAGGTTTGATAATAGTAGAAGATAGTAATATTACTAAAAGGGCAACTGTGGGAGTTGCTTTACAAAAAAAGAAATACAAAAGAAGTAAAGACTATTTGGAAATAATGGAGGCTTTAGAAAAAAAGCAATCTACTTTCTATATTGAGCCAATGAACAAATTAAATAATCTTGTTTGGAGTGTAGTACAACATTATAATGATGGTATGGTGAGTTTGATGGATAGAAAGAATCATACTGGACTCAAAACTGTGTATTTTTTACCAAAAGAAAGTTCTTTGATTCTAATTTTAACAAGAGAGCAGGTAGACAACAGCCCACAAGGATTATTTGAGTATGTGGGGGGAATTGAGTCTGTTTAGTTTGAAAATTTATTTATAAAATCATGAGTGAACAAAATCGACAATATAATGTAGTTGCACCAGACAGTGTTGATAAAGGTGAAGAAAAGAAAAAAGATGGTGGTGTAGATGGAAAGAAAGAAACAATGGCGGAAATGTCTTCTGATAAATTTTTTGAAGAACGAGAAAATTCTTGTGTGTATTTAGGTGTGGAAGTTCCCAAAGGTAACGGTGGAGAATTAGTGCCAAACAAAGATGCTTTTGCTGATTATTTCTATACGGAAGAGGATTATATTTTGATGCGTGAATTAGCTACCTCTATGCGACTCAAACAGCCACTTATTGTTGAGGGAGGAAGTGGCATCGGTAAAACTTCAGCTGTAAAGAGGATGTGTGCAGATTTAGATATGAATTATGGTTTAGTTTCTTTTTCGGAAAGTACAGATTTGACGGATGTCATAGGGCATAAAGATATAGTAATTGAAGATGGGGAGGAAAAAATAAAATGGTTTGATGGATATGCTATCAAAATTATTCGTGAGGGAGGAGCTTTATTTTTAGATGAATATAATTTTCAAGGTAGTAAAATTGGTGGACGGTTTAGTCCAATTATAGACTCTATTTTAAATGGAGACAAAACAATTAATCTTACAGAAAATGATAATGAATTAATTCAAGTGCATCCGGATCTTGTTTTGATTGCGGCGCAAAATCCTCCAGGAGCAGAAGATGGTGAAGAATTTACTGGAAGAGATGTTTTGTCTGCAGAAAAGTTTGGTCGTTGGACATTTCATAAACTGGCAGGAAAAATGAGCAAGGAAATGGAACAAAAAAGAATGTTTGGGATGATGGGGATGGATGTTGAAGTAGATATTTCTAGTGAAGAGTTTAGAAGTGCTGGAGAAGGTATCCCATTATCTGAATTAAAAGATATCCCAGGGATGATGCATTGGGTAGAAAAGTATGTAGAAATTAGAGAAACACTTGAATCTAAAGTGAGAGATCGGTCAATGGGCAGGCAAGCACAAAAGATTTATTTTAACCCGCGTTTAGGACAAAAGATTTTGCGGTATGTATCAGAATTTTATCGTGGAGATGTTAATGAAGTGTGGAAAAATGCTTTGGAATATTATATCGAAAAAATGTTCAAATCACAGGAGGATAGAGAAAAAGTACGAGCACTTGTGAATCAATCTAAATTCATTCCACCAAAAAAAGAAACTAAGCGCAGGGGACTTGATCGGAACAAAAAGAAAGGTGCTGATGCAGATAGTACTGAGCCAGAGCCAGACAAATCTGAAGTTGTAAAAACTCCAGAGGAATTAGAAAAGGAAAAAACTATCGCAGAAATTGAAAAGATCAAAAAAAGAATAAAAGAAAGTGGTAAAGCGCCAGAAGAGTGGTTTGGGGAACAAATAATCACAACTAAAACCCCAGAAGGCAAAGAAATAACTTTCAATTTAGAACAAATCCTAAACGAATCAAAAGAATTCTACCAAAGCCTAAACCTAACAGAATGGGCAACTGAACTCCCAGAAACAATAGAACTAACAGAAGAACAAATAAATGAGATAAAAGAAAAAGTAGAAAAATTTGGATTTAACAAAATGAGAATTTTACCAACAATAGAAACTCAAAATCAAACATTGCAAAAATTAAGTCAAGAAGCTCATATGTCACTAGATGGATTAGAAGAAAGTGAACAATACTCAGACGAAGGCATATGGCTTTCAGACTCAGTAAAACCAGAATTCCCAGATAAAATCAAAAATATAAACCGTCCAAAAGGAAAATGCTATATCCAACTTTACAAAGATGACCCAGAAGTTCCAGATGAAACATTAAGCAAAACATTCATAAAAGCAAGACAATATCAAAAAGAAAACAACCTTCAAGGTTTTACCTTAGCAGAATACTTAATTTTTCAAAGAGAATTTACACAAAACAACAAAAAACATCCAGAACACAACAAGTACACATGGTTAACTGACAGTGATTTGCCCTCCGCTCGAGTTCTCGATTCGATCTGGTCTCCTGACGATCGGCAGATTATTGTGGCTTCCAATGATTCCAGCTATCGCAATGCCAATTTGGGCTTTCGCTCCTCAGCCGTTCTAGAAGTTTGATGTTTGGTAATTTGGATTTAATGTAGATTTTGGTATTTGGTTTTGTAAGGACGCCGTTTGGAAGAATAATCTAAACAAAATGGCACCCACAAGGGGTGTCACTACGATAAGTGTTATTTAAATCATTGATAATAAATATATGTGGCTTATGTTATACAAAAAAATACAATAGTTGTATATTTTTGTATATGGGGTATACTTAATTTGTAAAATATTAATTATAAATTATGACTACTTCATTTCATGTTTCAATTTCTGGTGATATGAAAACATTTGTACAAAAACGCATCAAAGAGAAAAAATACCGATCACGTGGAAGTTATGTACAAGATCTTATTCGTCAGGATCAATTACGTGCAGAAAAAGTAAAATTAACCAATATGCTACTTGTTGGACTTGCTTCTGGACAAGGAGAAATGACTGAGGAAAAATGGGATAAATTTAAGAAGGAGACAGTATGCAAAATTAGTAAAAAATAAATAAAATGAAAATTCTTTTTACAGACGAAGCTAAAAAAGATATCGTTGATATTGTGCAGTATGTGGCACGAAATAATTCAGAAGTTGCTAATAATATTTTTGATAAGATTTGGTATACATGTAACTTAATTGCAAATATGCCAGAAATGGGAACTGCTGTTAGCTCACTTATAGAATGTGAAAAAGGGGATGAACAAATACAGGAAATTATAAATGCAATTCCATTACTAGATAATGTACGTAGGTTTCCAGTGTCTGGATTTAGCAGGCTTATCATCTTTTATAAAATAGAAAGTAAAAAATTAAAAATAATTCGTATATTACACGGCAGTCGTGATATACCAGCTATTTTTATGACTATGTTTACAGATATAGATTAATGTATAAATATGTAGTGGACGGTCATGACCGCCCACTACGTTATTTAATACATTCGACTTTTGGCTTTGTCTTGCTATAATATAAACATCATTGAAAAATAAACAATTTTTATGGCAAAAGACTTAGAAGTTGCACAATTAAATAATGGTGAAAAAAGTTTTCAGATTTTGCGTGAGGAAGAAGATAGGCGAATTTTAGAACAATTTTCTGAAGA
This sequence comes from Candidatus Moraniibacteriota bacterium, assembly GCA_027031945.1. Classification (GTDB taxonomy): domain Bacteria; phylum Patescibacteriota; class Minisyncoccia; order Moranbacterales. The sequence continues at coordinate 2,366 of JALVPE010000107.1, read as the reverse complement.
TGAGCAAAGAGAAATAAAATATAAACAAAGAATTTTGTCATCTCTAGCTTATTATATTGGTAAGGATTTTGAGATTCCAGTTAAACTTAATGAGCCTGGAAAGGGTTGGCATTGGAATTTTGCCGATAATGAAATCAAAATTGATCCAAAAGACTTGCTAGAAAAACCTTTCGAATATTTGAGTTTTGTGATTTGTCATGAGGGAGGGCATCGACGTATTTCGCGGACGGAGTTTATCCCGATGGAAGTCTGGAGTCAACCAGGATTTTCTTTTTTGATGAATGCTATCGAAGATCCGCGGGACAATAATTTTGTGGCGGAAAATTATCATAAGTTTAGAAGTCAAATGGAATTAGCTTATGAACACGACTTGGATGTTGAGCAAAAAGCCAAGGAAAAAGCCAAAGAAAAATTAGGTTATCAACCACGATTTATGCAGGCTGGTTTTGAGTACATCAAACAATGGTATCGAGAAGTACAAGATAAAGAAGTTTTACTTAGCGAAGATTTGCCAGAAGAGGTAAGAGAAGTTGTGGCAAAGACAATAGAATCAGCCAAGGATTCATGGTGGCGTTATCCATCTAAAGAAGAGGCGGATAAAAGTGAAGATTTGATTAGTCAATATGCAAAAGTGAGTTATGAAATAAATTTAGAAGAAATTTGGCCAGAATTTAAAAAATTGGTAGAGCAAGACAAAGAGGACCAGAAAATGCAAGAATTTATGAAAGATATGCAAAGTGATAAAGCAGAGAATGGTAAAGGACATAGTTTGTCAGAGCAAATGAAAGATAAATTAACACAAGAGCAACAAAAAGAACTTGAAGAAGCCATTGATAAAGCAATAGAAGAAATGAAAAAAGGGGAAAATGGTGGTGAAGATGATGAAAAACAAGAGTCTACAAAATCTAGAGATGATGATGAAGGTAACAGTGAAAGCGAAGAAGGCGGTGAAGGTGAACAAGGACAACAAAAGTCAATTCCGATTGATTTGAACTCATTGTCTGATGAATTAAAACAAAAAATCAAAGAGTTAATAGATGAATTACCAGAAGATAAGAAAAAAGAATTGACAGATAAGGCTGATAAATCTATAGATGAATTTGGAAAAGATATTAGTGATGATCTAGGTGGAAAGCTGGCTGATAACCCAGATAAAAAAGTAGAGCGTGAAGAAGGTGATGAGGGTGGTGATGATAAGGGTGATGATACTCAGGACAGTGAAGTAGAAACATCTGAATTAGAAGGTGTTGAAGATGAACAAGAAATACAAGAAAAAATAAAAGAAGCTAGGCGAAAGATGGAAGCAGTTTTTGAAAGTGAAGAAAACAATCATTATTTAAAGACGCTTCGAGAAGTTGCACCACTGATTGATGATTTAACAGGGGAACTCAGAAATATTTTTGTTAAAAGAAAATTGGGTAAGGCTAGTCCAGGACATCGCTTTGGGAGAAAATGGAATATCAAAAAAAGAATTAAAGAGAGAATTGAGGGTGTGCCGTTAATTCGAACTGAAAGCAGGGAACGACCAGAAAGTCATAGTGAAGAGAAGGATTATGCAATTACTCTTATGTTTGATCTCTCAGGGTCTATGCGTGGTAATAAAATTAATGAGGCCTTTAAATCAGCGGTAGTCTTGGCGGAAACTTTGCAGAGTTTAAATATTAAATTTGAAGTTGTAGGATTTCAAGATAAGGTTTTGGAATTTAAGACGTTTGATGAGGAATTAAATGATGATATGCGAAAGAAATTAAGTCAATTACCTCTAGAAGTAGAAGATGAAAATCCTGGAGGAAATAATAATGCTGGTGATAATGATGATGGAGCGTGCTTAAAGGAAGTCTCTAAAAGTTTGGCGCGTAGAGTAGAAAAAAATAAATTTTTAATTGTGCTTTCCGATGGAGAGCCATGGATGGATTCAGGTAAAAAAAGTAGTACTCAACTCAGTAGAGAATTGCGAGAAGCTGTAAAAAATATTACACAAAATACAGATCAAAAATTATTGGGAGTAGGACTTCTTTCTGATGCAGTGAGTAATTATTATCCAAATAATATTGCTAATGTAACCACAGAAGATTTAGTAGAAACTTTAGGAGAGGTAATCCGTGATATGATTGAAAGTTATTAATTTTTGAGGTAAAATAAAACTATGCCAAACCCAGCTGAACAATTTAATATGGTGCGTCCAATATATAAAAAATGTAAAAGCTATGAAATATAATATTGCTATTAGTTTGCCAGATGATGTACGTGATAAGGCAATTGAGATGAGTAAATTTGTTGCAAAAAGTGGGGGCATTTTTGTGTTGGGCACACAAAATAATTTTCCTCATATCACAATTGCACATTTTGAGTGTTCTTCTGTAAAA
>JALVPE010000106.1:6206-22596 GCA_027031945.1 Candidatus Moraniibacteriota bacterium | reverse complement strand
CTTTTATATTGTATTTTGTTTTATTTGATATACTGTCTATATTTTCCAAAACCAACAAATCTTGTGTAATACGACTAAGTCGCTCCACCTCATTTTCCAAATCTTCAAAAATTTCTTTTATTTCACCTACGCCCCACTCTTTTTGTTTTTTGGCGATTTCTAAACTGGTTTTTAAAGCTGAAAGTGGATTTTTTAATTCATGACTTACATCTGCCAAAAACTGTTTTTGTAATTCATTCTTTTGTTGTATTGGATGCAATGTCCTGCCTGAAAGCCAATAGCTTGCAAAACCCGCAACACACAATAATACAACTTCTATAATAACAATCCATTTACGAATGTCCTCCAAAAAAGAGTGATGTAAATCTATAATTAGTTGCTTACTTATTTCATTATTATTTCCCCATTCCAAAACAGTGATATTTTGTTGAGAAAAAATTATTTGTTTTTTATGCCATATAGTTTCTGTTTTGTGAACATAATCCTCCTCTACTCTTTGCAAAATTACAAACAAACTTCCTGTAAACAAATTCAAGAGCACAAAAAACACAAGAATATACATTCCCGTTAGTTTCCACCTAGCTTTTTGATAATCATTCATTCGTGTCCAAACGATATCCCACCCCACGAACTGTTTTAATCGGATCATACTTTTCATCTTTAAAAAGTTTTTTACGAATATTCTTTATATGTACATCAATAGAATTACTCCAATTATCTGCAGCAAAATCTGTCACCTTGTCAAAAATTTGTTCTCTTGTTAAAACCTGATTTTTATTTTTTGCAAGCAATTCCAATATGGAGTATTCTTTTGGTGAAAGTATGATTTCTTTATTATTTTTATAAACTGAAATTTTTTGCAAATCTACTACAACATTTGGAGACAATTGGATCTTTTTATCTTGTAATTTTGGCTTACGACGAACAAGTGCCCTCAGTCTTGCAACTAGTTCTTCAAATTCAAACGGTTTTACTAAATAATCATCTGCTCCGATTGTGAGTCCATTTACCTTATCCTCCGTTGTATCTTTTGCACTAAGTATCAATATTGGTACGTCAATATTTTTTTCACGAATATCTGCACATATTTCTTCACCTGATTTACCAGGTAACATCATATCTAATATTACAACGTCAAACATCTTATAATTAACTAAAAAAAATCTTTCACCTTCATCACCACGCAAAAAATGCTCCACCAAAAAACCTTCTTGTTTAAGCCCCCTGATAACAGATTTTGCTAGTACCCTATTGTCTTCTATAAATAGAATTTTCATACTGAATACTAATAAATGTTAATTATACACTTACATAAATCCATGAGGCATCCCCACAAAAAATGATATACAAACAAATTTTGAAAATTATAATTTTTGCAAGTTTTTTACATACGTTCCTTAAAATCATCAAAAATCTAAACCAAAAAACAAAAAACTAAATATAATAACAAAAAATATATAAGCTATAATAACAAACAGTATAGATTTAATAATTTTTTTATCTATTACTAATTTTATTAGTATTGGTAACAAAACAAGTGGATATATCAAAAGAAAAGCGCTTGCAAATAATCCACCTACCTCCCCAATACCTATCACAAGTATAAATACAGCGTAAAAAAAATATATCAAATAAAACCCAATCTTTATTCTCTTTTGATTTTTTTGACTCATTTTATTATTGTCAGAAGAAATATTACTCATTTTTTTGTCTTATTTTTTACAATTTCATAATATCAAAAATAAGTTATATTTACAATAAAAAAACAACCTCAACAGGTTGTTTAGGATTTGCTCCGAGAGTCGGATTCGAACCGACGACCAATTGGTTAACAGCCAACTGCTCTACCGCTGAGCTATCTCGGAATATGTTTTATTATTTAGTTACAGATATGATTATAATGCAAAAAACAAAAAGATGCAAGTATCTGGTAATTACATCTTTTTGCACTACTTATACTATTATTACGCATTGCCTTCTTGTGAGGAAACATCTTCCATAATTTTGCGTTCAACCTCATCTTTCATTATATGTACCAATTTATTTGTAGCTTGCTCCACATATTTTGCTTTATCTGTTGCTGCGTTTAGCCCTACCTGAAATATGCGTATCTGTTCCTCCTTGGTCGTTATATTCTCAATTACTTGATCTATGATATCCTTATAATCTACCATATATTCACTAATATCTTCATCTGCAAATAATTTTTGCTTTGCAGTCTCTGTAACTGTTTTAAATTCTTTGGACCAATCCACTTCAACATTATCTACATCCGCACCAAAAGCTTCAGTAACTGAAACTTCTAGATCACGAGGATCATCTCCTTCAATTGTTATAATTGGATCTTCTTTATGTCCAGGTTTTGGTTTTATTATAGGTTCTCCTATTGGCATAATTTTATACTTAATTATTTAATAATCCTTTAACTTCTCTACTATATCATTATTACGGATTTTTTCCAATGCCTTTGCTTCAATTTGTCTTATACGTTCACGTGTAACACCAAATTCTTGTCCTACTTCTTCCAATGTATGCGTTACTCCATCTTCCAATCCAAATCTAATTTGTAGTATTTTTTGTTCTCGTGGTGATAAATCCTCTAATACTTCCCCAATATGCTCTGTAAGCAATGTTCGTGATGCTCCTTGTTGTGGTGCTATTGATTTTGTATCTTCAATAAAATCACCCAATACACTGTCATCATCACTGTCTCCCACAGATGTCTCCAAAGAAACTGTTTCTTGAGAAATTTTTTGAATATGTCTTACCTTATCAACTTCAAGATCCATTTCAGCTGCAACTTCTTCAGGCAATGGTTCTCGCCCAAGTTCCTGCACTAACTGACGTACAACTTGCATATATTTATTGATTGTTTCAACCATATGTACCGGAATGCGAATAGTACGTGATTGATCAGCAAGTGCACGTGTAATGGCTTGACGAATCCACCACGTTGCATATGTAGAAAACTTATATCCTTTGTGATAATCAAATTTTTCCACAGCACGAAATAATCCAATATTTCCCTCTTGAATAAGATCAAGTAATGAAAGATTAGACGAACGTCCTACATATTTTTTTGCAATTGACACTACCAACCTCAAATTTGCTTCTGTAAGTAACTGTCTAGCTGATTCATCTCCTGATTCAATTGCTTTCGCAATTTTTACCTCTTCTTCACGCGTAAGCAATGGTACACGACCAATCTCTTTCAAATACATTTGCACTAAATCAGCTGTACTTCCCTCGTTTGCTACTGCCTCTTCTATCAACAACACATCTTTTTTCTTTTGAATTTTATTGCCATGTTTCCTGTTTTTTATATCTTGTGGAGTTTCAATTTGCAAAATATCATCAGAATTTACAATATCAATACCCCTATTCTCCAATTCTTCATAAAATGCCTCCAGTCCCCCGAGATCTCTTTCAATATCAGGCATCGCATGCATAATTTCATCCTCAGTCACAAACTTTCTACTCTGCCCTAAATTCATTAAATCTTCTAATTGTTTTGGTAATTTACTTTTTACTCCATGCTTCTTTGTAATTTTTTTCTTTGTACTTTTTTTGATTGCTTTTTTCTTTGTATCTTTCTTTTTTGTATTTTTTTTGATTGCTTTTTTTGTAGTCTTTTTTGTTACTTTTTTCTTTGTTCTTTTCTTTGTACTTTTTTTGATTGCTTTTTTCTTTGTCATAATATTACTATGTGTTACTTATTACTTGTTGTGACAACGCACTTATTTGCTTCAACAATTGTTTCTGTTTATCATAATCACCGTTTGCTTCTGCTTCATTCATAAGAATTACTAATCTCTCCATTTTTCGTTTATTTAAATTTTCTCTTGCAATTGTTATATATGTTTCAGTATCATCTATCGGACTTCCACCATCTTCATGTTCTATCTCATATTGTTGTTGCATTTGCATCGCAGCCTTATATAAAGATTCCCTATGGTAATCCTTGCTCACAAATTCACCTATGGAAAAATTACATCTCGGACCTTCGCGCATAAGCGCTGTAATTACTTTTTGATCCAATACATCTCCATACTTCTTCCTATTTTTATATATATATTCCCACACATGAGGATATGCCATCATCATAAGTATAATTGATTTATATATTCTTTGCATTTGCGATTGTTCTGCTTGCGTTATCTGTAAATGTTTTGTATTTATTGTTTGTGTTTTATTAATTTCATCATGCTCATCAATTTGTTTATTAACAGCAATATTGATAAATCTAGGTTCAACATCAAATGCTTTAGAACATCTACGTATCCACTCTTCCCTCTCAATATCATTTGAAATATTAGACAATAACTCTGTTATAAATTCAATTGCTTGTCTTTTGCCATGAGGATCTTTTATGTCATATGTATCTTTTGCAATGTCAATAAATACATCAATAGCATTTTTTGCACTGCTAATAACATCATGTAATTCTTTAGGATTATCTTTTGCTATATCCGCTGCATCCTTTCCTATTTTTAATAAAACCATCTTCAATTGCACATCTTCTTTTAAACATAATAATGCACTCCTCCTGGCAGCAACCATACCAGCTTCATCAGCATCAAAAAATAAAGTAAATTGATTGGTATAGCGTTTTAATATATGTATATGATCCCGCGTCATTGCAGTGCCTGATACAGCAATTGTATTTTCAACCCCAGAACTATTCGCAGCGATCACATCCATATTTCCTTCAACAATTACAACAAAATTTCTTTGTTTGATAGATTGTTTTGCGTGATCAATACCATAAAGCACACTACTCTTGTGATAAAGAATTGTCTCTGGTGTATTTATATATTTTGCTTGACTTTCATCATTTCCCGGAAGAACGCGTGATGTAAAACCAATCGTTCGCCCCATTACATCACTAATTGGAAACATGATACGATTTCTAAATCTGTCATAAGTTTTTCCTTTATCATTTTTTATGATTGTGCCTGTTTGCAATATCATTTCATTGTTAAATCCTTTTTTTTGTAAAAAATCCTGAACATAATTCCAACCATCAGGTGCATACCCCAATCTAAATTTTTTAATAACTTCATCACTGAGTCCTCTATTTCTTAAATATGGCAAAACTTTCTTTATACCATCACCACTCCATAACTGTTTTTGATAAAATTTAGTAGTCAATTCCAATATCTCATATAATTTCTTTTTTTTATCTTGTGACTCTATACTACTTCTACTAAAATTATTTTGTAATTCTACACCTGCTTTTTGTGCAAGTAATTCCAATGCTTCTCTAAACCCTAAATTTTCAATCTCCATTACAAAACTAAAAACATCACCACCAACACCACAACCAAAACAATGATAGAATTGTTTTTCCTCATTTACATTGAAAGAAGGAGTTTTTTCCTGATGAAATGGACAACGTGCCTTAAAACTGTTACCGGCTTTCGTTAACTTTACATATTCACCAACAATATCAACAATATTTACTCGTGATTTTACTATTTCAACATCAGAATACATAAAAATTCCCCTAAGAATTTACAAAAGTGTGCCTTGTCTTAATAGTACACAATAAAACACTAATTTATTTCACTTGTACTTTTTTCTGTTGTAATGCAACAACTCTTCTTCTCCAATAATGCACAAAAATATATGTAGCTCCAAGAGCTCCAACAATCATATAAAGTGTAATTCCACCATTTAGAATACCAAGCACCAACAAAGCACTTAAAAAAACAATAATTATTCTAAGTATTATTTCAGCCTTCTGTCTAGAAGTCATAAATAAAAAATTATTTCTGAAAATCGAAAATGATTCATTGTCGGGGTACAGGGATTCGAACCCTGACTAAATCGTCCCAAACGACTCGTGCTAGCCATTACACTATACCCCGCACTTACAACCAATTTACTCAAACATACTATTTATTACATAGATATAATAATACTACATTCACAAAAAAAATCAAGTATTATTGTGTTTTAAAATATTTCATTAAAAATCAATCTCTTCCACATCATCTTGTCTTGGTACAACTGTATCTAAACCATATAATTCTTTAATCTTATAGGCCAAAAACTGCGACGACTTTACCTCTCCCATTGTCACAAATACTTTTTGCAATGTTTTAGCACTGTCTCCTACAAATTTTATTAAATTATCACTGTCCTTATGTCCGGAATATCCTCGAATAGACTTGATATGAGCTCGAAGTCGGACCCATTTTCCATCAATATACACTTTACCTTTTTTCTTTTCTTGAATTTCACGACCAAGAGTACCAAAAGCTTGATATCCTATAAATAAAACCGTATTTCTTTTATTTCCCAAAATATTTTTTTCATGCAGTCTTATACGTCCACCATTTGACATGCCCGAACTTGCAATAATAATTTTTGGATTTTTGGATTTTTCAATTGATAATGATTCGGAGACATTTTTAATACTAACAAATTGTGGAAAATCAAATATATCATCTCCATTGGCAATCTCTTCTCTAACATTTTCGTTAAACAATTTTTGATAACGACGAAAAATTGTTGTAACTCTCTGAGCAAGTGGTGCATCAAAATACACAGGCATCTCTGGCACATATCCATGTTCTACTAATTTATTAATTTCATATAACAAAATTTGTGCCCTCTGAAGAGCAAACGTAGGGATAAGAAGTGTCCCTTTTCGTTTATAATTTTCACGAATTACTTGAGCTAATTTTTCCCTACGGTTACGTCTATCCTCATGGTTTCTATCTCCATATACACTCTCCATAAGTAAATAGTCTATATTTGATATTTTTTCTGTATCCGGCAATATAAGTTCAGGTGAATTACCTAAATCTCCTGTAAAAATTATTTTTTTATCATCGCGTTCACACTCAATCATAGCACTTCCCAAAATGTGTCCGGCATCCAGAAACCGTACGTGCACACTATCACCTACAATAAACGTTTTATGATAATCAATTGTTTGCCACAACGAAAATGCCTTGGAAACATCTCCTCTACTATACAAAGGCTCACACCCAATCTCATCTGCCTCATCTGTTAAAATTCTCAAAGCATCAGCCAACATAACGATGGAAATATCTTTTGTTGCCGGTGTAGAATAAATGGTTCCTCTAAATCCATCTTTTACTAATTGTGGGATTCTACCAATATGATCCGCATGAGCATGTGTTACTATAAGGACATCAATTTCTGCAGGATTATAATGAAACTTATTCTCTAATACATAACAAAGTTGTCCCGCATGCGTTAATCCACAATCAATAAGAATTTTTTTGTTCCCTGTGTTAAAAAGAAAGTTGGCACCAGTTACACTACCTGCTCCACCATAAAATGTAATCGTTGATTTTTTTTGCATGTTATTTGTATCTATTTTTCCCACTTATCAGTATATCACACTCCACAATAAAAAAGAAAAGACCTAGTACGTTATACTAAGTCTATATAAAAGAATATGTACACTAAAAAAATACCTCAACTAATTTTTTAATATTATAAAAAATATGATGTTCGTGCAATATTCCAAAAACAAATGCGATAATATAAATTGATGATACAATAACTTGTTTTGTAATCAAACTCATGACAACCTCCACTAGTACTTCTTACAATAATATATTTACACAAAAATTGATTATATCATACTAATTTTAAAAAACAAAAATCCATCATAATTATGATGAATTTCTGAGATTATTATAATTTTACTCTATTCCCTACGCAAACCTAATTTATCAAGTATGAGTGCCATAGGACAGTATCCTGTAACTGCAAAGCTCATGAATAAGAAACTTACAAACAATGCAAAATATAACCATTTTTGGTCCACAAACATCGCAAGTAATACAGAACTAAATATAAACAGTCCACCTATAAAATATATTGTGCGTGGTATATGCCAATAACCCACACATAGTCTATAATGTTTTTCTCCTGTGTGTGTTACTGGTTTTTGTTTTGTTGTTTCTCTATGCATAATTATTTACTTAATTAAATTATCTACTTTATTTCATTGTAACATACTTTATTATCCGCAATATTTTTTATTTTTTTATCCATAACTTTTTTTGTGTTGCATAATACATAATTGGAAATATTACGAGTGTCAAAAACGCAGCTAATGAAAGTCCAAATACAATCGCCCATGCAAGTCCTTCCCATACAGGATCAGAAATGATAGTTAATGAACCAAATATTGTTGTAAGTGACGTTAGCATGATTGGCAATAAACGTGTCTTCCCTGCTTTTACAATTGCATCTTCAATTTTATATCCACGGTCTCTTAACCTATTGAGATATTCCAGCAACATAATCGCATTATTTACAACAATTCCAGAAAGAGCAATTACACCAATCATACTGGTCGCATTGAAATAAACATTATTTGTCCATCCCAAAATTGCAAATCCTGGCATAACTCCAATAAATGAAAAAGGAATAGTACCCATCATCAGCAACGGAATAAGCAATGAACGAAATCGCGCCACAAGCACAAAATAAATCATCACAAGTGCTACTCCCATAGCAATTCCTAAATCACGAAATACTTCCAAAGTAAGTTTCCATTCACCGTCTAATAATACTTCTGCTTGTTCTTGGGTTTGTGTATTTTCATAGGTTACACCCATCAAATTCCAATGTGAAATATGCGTATTATCACCAAATGGTCGATATTCTTTGACTAAATAATTAAGTGTATCAATCATTGCATATATTACGCTTCTATCTCCCATTTCTGCAAAAACATACTGCATCGTCTGTCGTTCATCAGAATAAATAATTGGAGCATTGTCTGATTGTGTATATTCTACGACACTGGAAAGTGGTATGTTTTGCCCATAAAAATTCGTCAAATAAATATTATCCAAATCTTCTTTTTGATTACGATCTTCCTGAGCCGTATGTACAACAATATATTCTTGTTGAGCTTTCCTCATTTCAGATGCCTCTGTTTCATGATACATTGCAATCTTTTCTCCAGTCATAAATGTACGTAAGGTCATGGCAATATCATACACACTCAATCCAGCTCTTGAAGCTTCTTCCTTTTTGACATGCAATAAATAATCAGCTGTTACTTCATTCAAAGTTGTATCAACATCTACTACTTCATCAACCGTATTTACATAAGCTTCCATATCTTTTGTCATTTTAATCGTATTTTGTTCTGAAGTACCGTGAATTTTTGTAAGATATGTTGATAAAACTGGAGGTCCCGGAGGATCTTCAATCAATTTTATCTTTACATCTGGATATTGCTTCAACTCTTCAAGTAATTTATCACGTAAATTCAATACAATTTGCTCTGATGTAATATTACGCTTTTTATGATGTGTTAAATTAACTTTTAATGTTGCCTGATTTTCATTTCTACGTCCATCCGAACCTTTAAATAATCCGTTAAAATCCACAATTTGTGGAGTACCGATATAGCTCTGAATACTTACAATTTCATCATTTTGCATCAAAAACTCCTCAACAGCATGAGATACTTCATCAGTTCGTTCTAATGAAGCATATTGTGGTAAATCTATATATACATAAAACTGTTCTTTATCTGCTTTTGGTAGCATACGAAATTTTACCACTGTAAAAATTGGCAATGACATGGATATAATCAAAAGTACTAATACAATACCCATCAACATACGCCTTTTTGCCGAATTCTTTAATAAATGCACAAGTGACTTACCATAAAAATTTTGTAATTTTGTCACGGAACGCAAAAATATATTTGGTTTTTTTACATTTTCTCCATCACTTTTTGCAGATACTATGCCATGTTTACGTGTAATAATATTAAGTAAAAATGGAATAATTGTAAGTGCAATAATAAGTGAAGAAATCAATGTAACCGGTACAAAAAATGGAATTGGTCCCATATAAGGTCCCATCATACCCGTTACAAATGCCATTGGAATGAAAGCTAAAGTAACTGTTGTAGTACTCAATACTAATCCGGCACCAACTTCATCCACAGCTTGTGCAATAAGTGACACTTTCTTTTCCATTGGATTTTCTTTGAATAATCTAAAAATATTTTCAACAACCACAATTGCAGCATCAACTAAAATACCAAGTGACAGGATAAGAGCAAATAACGTAATACGATTTATTGTCTGATCTGCAAAATTACCAACACCAAAAACTGCTGCCAGCGTGAGAGGAATGGAAATAAGCACAATCAAAGCACTCTTCCAACCTAAAAATAATAACAGAATAACTGCAACAATAACAATTGCTGCCGCCAAATTTGTTGTAAGTGTCATTGTTGCTTCACTGGCAACTTGACCTTCATTGCGAACCACTTTTACAGATACATCTTGTGGAATAATATTTCTATCTTGCAAATCTTGCAATTTTTGTTTTATTGCATTTGTAATATTTGTTGCATTTGTTCCTTTCAATTTTGAAATTGCAATATATGTTGCACCCTTATCTACATCCTCACCATCCCAAAAACGAACAATAGATTTAGTGTCTGCATCCGTGTATGCAACTTGTGCAATATCTGATAAATAAACAACACTATCACCTTCTTGATTTAAAACTATATTTTTTAAATCTTCCTTACTACGAATCATTCCATCAACTGTAACATTGTAATTGTTACCATCTGTTTTTATATTGCCAGCATGTACATACATGTTGTTACCTTTTATGGTATCAATAACACGTTTAATTGTAAGATTATTTTGTGCTAATTTAACAGGATCAATATCCACACGCAATTCTTTTTGTTTACCTCCTACAACTGAAACTACAGAAGTGCCCTTAACAAGTTTTAATTCATCAGTAATATCATATGCCATTGCACGAACAGATGCATCTGAGAGAGTATCACTTGTAAGTGCTAGTGACATTATTGGCACATCATCTGGATCTATTGCTATAATCTGAGGATCACTTACACCAAGTGGTTTATCCGACATGTTACTTTGAAGCTTTTGCATCAATGTAACTTTTGCATCTTCTATATTTTCTCCAATATAAAATTGAACTATCACTACACTTGCTCCACCATCAAAAGATTGAGACATTACTTTATCCACAGTAACAATTTCCTTAACACGATCTTCCATTTTACGTGTCACAAGTTGATAAACCTCTTCACTTGTGGCACCTGGAAATTCAGTTATAATTTTAAATGCCGGTGCCGTAATTTCCGGATTATATTGTTTTGGCATCATAACAAATGATAGTCCTCCCCACAAGAATATACCAATAAATGTTAAAAGCCCTAATTCTTTATGTCGCACAAAAAAAGTAGCAACATTACCAAAAAAACCGGCTTTGTATTTTTGTTGACTTTCTCGATTCATATATTTATTCTATTACTTCTACAAAATCACCATCATTTAAATTTTGCTGTCCTTCAACAACAATAATATCATTTTTTTCTAAACCATTTGTCACTACAATATACTCACCATAATCTCCCCCTACAGTAACAGCCTTCTTAAAAACAGTTCCATCCTTTACAACAAACACAAAAGTGTCATGATATTCATTCACAAGTGCACTACGAGGTATAGTAAGTTCATCTATTACATCCTTTTGTGGTAACAATACTCGAACATACTCACCTAGCATTAAGAATTCATCATTTGGAAGTGATACCTTTACAAGTCCTTTGCGAGTATGAGCATCCACCATTGGACTAATAGCAACTATTGTCCCTATACTTTTTTCATTCTCATCAGTTAAAACATCCACTTTTTGTCCAACTGTTAAATTATTTAATTCATCTGAAGAAACTGATATTTCTACTTCTTTACCATCCTTGCCAACAATCAAAAACATTGGCACTTGAGGTGAAACCAGTGAACCAATCTCAACATTTGACTGAGCTAATATTCCTGTAAATGGTGCTCTTAACTGTGTATTACTTGCCATTGTTTGAGCTGCTACTAACTGACTTTTAGCAACTTCTTTTTGACCTTTTGCCATTTCAATCTGCAAATCTCGTCCCTTTTTTGCAGCACTTACAGCTTTCTTCGCTAATTCATAATTTGCACTTGCTTGAGCTATTGCATTATTATCGCCACTACGTTTTGCTGCTTCAAGAGCGTCTTTTGCCAAATCTCGTCCTTTTTTTGCTTGAGAAACTTGTTTTTCAAAATAATCTTTCGTCTTTTTTGTGGCATCTTTTGCAGCCTCGTATCCGGTCTTAGCCACATTTGTTTGCGCCCATAATTCGCTTCCATCAATTGTTGCAATTATTTGTCCTTTATAAACGGTTTCCCCTATATCTTTATATATCTTTGTAACACGACCCTGTGCTTTTGGCGCAAGATGTACTTCTGTTTTACCTTTAATTACACCACGTAATGCAACAGTGCCTTTATAGCCACCTTCCACATTTGCAACTTTTACTGATTTGACATCGCTTTGCAAATTATCATCATTTGATTTTGCTCGTGTATTTTTATAAAAAATACTGCCTACAAGTACAACAATGCCTACAATTACTGTAATTATGATACTTTTTTTCATAAATTTATTATTACAAATTACTTTTTTTGTGCTATTTGCACAATACGTATTATTTCCTCCTTCATTTTCTCCAACTCCTTTTTTTTCACATTTTTTTTATCTACATTTTCAATGTAAAAATCAAGATGGTTTTCTAGCATAGCGGTATTTGCAGATTTTAGCAAGCCTATTACAGATAAATTCTGTTGTATGACATCAAAACACTTTTTATCTACAGTTACACCATCAACTTCGCTTTCCAAATTATTTATAATTTTATCCAAACTCGTTCTAGCTTTTTTTAATCCTATAAGTATTTTAACTTTTTGATTGATTATTTTTTTCATAAATATTAAATAATTATACCTATACCATAGGTATAGATTAGCGTACAATAACAATTTTGTCAAGTAAAAAAATATTAGAACCTACAATATTAAAAATTCACTTTACTATTTTTTATAAAAATATTTGCAAAAAAACAGGACTCAAAAACCCTGTTTTATACTTGCATAAAATAAAAATATCAAATAATTTTACATTTCCATACAAATTTTCTATTTCCAATAATGTTCTGAATCTTTTTCAGGTTCATCTGCCATTTTTTGTAATGCGGTTCTAGATGCTACTTCTTGTTCAATAATATCCTTATCACGTCCATATTTGAGTCGCGACAATTCTTTTATTGGTTCTATAATCTCAGTACTACCTTCAGTTGGAAATGGCGCAGCAATATTAAATGGTGCTGTTGATTTACCATTAAGAAGCAATCTACCAAAGTAATGATAATTATCAACATTGATTAAATCTTGTGCAGTAAACACCGGTTCAAACTGTTTTTGCAAAAACTCTGCATCTTCAGGGCCAACACGATATGCCGCCAATGAACCAACGTTACCGAATACCGCTTTTGAAATATCCTCGGATAATTGTCCTATAAACTGATGTGCCAAAATCAATCCCAGCCTATACTTACGAGCCTCCGATAAAATTTGAGCAATTGAATCTGTGGTAACATTTTGAAATTCATCTATATACATATAAAAATCTTTTCTATCATCCTCCGGAACATCCACACGTCCAAGTGCGGCCATAAGTATTTTACCCACAATAATCATTCCCAATAAATGGCTATTTGTTTCTCCAATTTTACCTTTTGATAAATTTACAAGGAGTATTTTTTGAGTGTCCATTATTTCACGAAAATCAAGAGTACTTTTTTGTTGTGCAATAATTGGACGCATCATATCATTAGACAAAAATGGCGTTAATTTTGATGTAATATAAGGAACCATATTAGCAAGAGCTGCTTCACCACCAGCCTTTTCCGCCTCCTCTATCCAAAAAGTTTTTACTGTCTCATTTTTACATTTGGATAATTTCATCTTACGAAAATTTTCATCAGCTAAAACTTTTGGTATTTCCATCAATGTAGAGCCTGATTCAACATCATCCATAATAAGAAGCATCGCATTTCTCATGTACTGCTCAAACATCGGACCTCCTGTAGCTTTCAAATCATAAAGTGCATCAAAAATATTTATAATCTCATTTACAACAAATGTCCTTTCTTCTGGCTTGTTTTCATCATATTCAAGCATATTAAGTCCAAATGGACGCTCTGTATCTGATGGATCAAAATAGATAACATCTTCAGCTCTTTCTTTTGGAATTGCTGTCATAACATGTTCAATCGCCTCACCATGTGGATCAATATAACACATTCCATTTCCTTTCTTAATATCTTGTTTTGCCATTTCCTCCAAAATCGTTGATTTACCGGTACCGGTTTGACCAATAACATACATGTGTCTACGTCTATCATTATCTGAAAGAAATATTTTTGTTTCAACACCTCTATAAATATTAGTACCTATAAAAATACCTTCTTTTGGAATGTCTGTCGGAGGTTGTGCACTGCCAGATTTAAGCCATTTAATTTTTGGTGTTTCTGTTGTTGAAATTGGAAAATGAAAAATACTAGATATTTCTTCAACACCAAGTAATATTGCGTCATCTTCATTAAAGGCACGAAAAATATAATTAAATGCCTGTTTTTTTGATTTTAAACCAACTCTTTGCACTTTAAAATAATTTACTCCGGGATTTTCAAATTGTGAAAAAGCGTTTTCTATGTGAGACAAAATTTCTTCTGCACGCTCTTGTGTGCCTGCAGAAGCTATCAATCTAATATTCACTAAGAATCCTGTTTTTGCCGTTTTCGTTTCAATTGATTTAACTAATTCTTGTTCCTCCGGTGTTAATTGTACAATTTTTTCACCTTGAGGTTGATCCTTTTGTTTTGGACCCAATCCCTTACTGATTTCTTTTATAGCTTCATTTACAAATCCACCTTGTGCATCCTTCAATTGTTTTCCTTGTTGCATTTCATGTGCAATTTTTCTACCCTTGGAACGCCATGACTTTCCAGGATTTTGCAATATAATCTGAATACTTGCCCCTTCACCTTTTTCAGATAATTTACTAAATGCATTTGTAATTTCATTAAAGGGATCATTATCCATCATTTCATAAGTTTTTATTGGCAATGCACTTGATTTTACCAACTTAACAATACTCATAGCAGTATATGATCCGGGTGCAAAAATCGTATAATCCTCTACTTTTTCAATCATCGAATCTGGAAAATAACTATGAATTTGTTTTTCTAAAGCTGAACGAAACTTACCGGGCACGGCAACAAAAAAAAGTATTTCTTCATCATCTGAAGGATTAGCAATTTCGAGTGTAATCGTGGGCTTGCCGTAAAATATTGTTTTCCAAGTAAAATTTCGCTCCCTCAATTGTGCAATAGATGTTAATAACTGTTCCATAGGTCCAATTTCTTCTTTCCATAAATCCGGATTTTGAGTATTTTGTTCAGTGCTATGTTGCTTAGATACACGAATCATTTCCAAATTCTCATTCATCGATCTATTAATAAGGGCTCTATATCCCAAAACACTCTTTATAACCAAAAGGACACCAGCAACGAAGCTAATCGTTGCCAGTAACAAAATCAAAATGATAAATATCGCATCAATTCCCATATCTTTTTATTTTTATACTAAAATATTCACAAACTATTGCTCTTTAATAAATCCTCGTGATACAAGAGCATCATGTAAATCATCTGCAAGTAATCTATCATGCAATTGATCTAATACATAATAGTCTTCTGCTTTTTGTGCAACTTTAACTGCATGTTCAACCCCCTTTGTCATAGCAAGATCAATAAGATGAGTAATTTGTGATTCACGATTCGTTTGCTGATGTAAATTGCTCGCATCTTGCATCAAGGTATCATCATCACTGTTATTTTGCGCATTAACTTTGGAAAGAATATTTTGATAAGAAGCATCTCTTTCTGCTATACTTTTTTCTGCTGTGCTTTCCAATGTCTTCTCCTTATTAAATTCAACATCATTATTGTCTTTTTTGACACCAAAACGTTTTTCCAGACTTACATTTTTGGACACTTGTGATTCTTGTGTGTTTAATATTGAATTCGGCATAACCTAATTACTTTAAAACAATTTACATAATCATATCATAGTACAGAATATGCTTACTTATTCGCTTCTAAAATATGTTTTTTTAAATCTTCTATTGCTTTTGCTACAATTGCATTATAATCTGTTAATTTTTCTTGAAGAAATTCATCTACGCTATTTGGATCAATATTTTCTATATTTTCCATCATATCCTCAAAAGTCTCCCTATCAGACTCAGAAAGTTTTGCATACGCCTCAACTAAAATTCGCTTTATCACAGACTCTGTCATTTGTTCAACAAGTTTTTGTTGACTTTCATCTTCCAAATCTTCAAAACCGAATTCTTTTGCGATTGTTTCTTGAATAGTTGTTACATCTTGTTCTATTTGTTTTTCTTCAGTCATATTTTTATTTGTTCTATCATAGTCCAATATTTGAAC
>JALVPE010000106.1:0-6196 GCA_027031945.1 Candidatus Moraniibacteriota bacterium | reverse complement strand
ACCTATAGTTCATATTTGAACAAAAGTAGATTTTAATATTTATTATTTAATTTATTTTGAAAACGTTGATGATGGAAATACATCTTTTACTTTCCCTTCATGCACTGCTTTTGCAAGCATACGTGTAATATATTGTCCAACTTTTGCACCAGGTTTTGGATTGCCACTATCTCCAAAGGCTTTCACCGCTCTATCACGCAAAGCAAGTACCATTTCTTTTTCTTGTCCCACATATCCTTCACTTAGAAAAAAGTTCATATCCTTTGGCGCAATATTTCGCAGTGCATCTGTAATATTTTTTGTGCCAAATATTTCTTGTATTTGTTGTGCTACCGCAATCTTAAATTCTCTATTACCAACTAACTCCCTCAAAACCTCTGACTCTGTCATTCCCTCAAATTGATTAGCTGCACTATCTGCAACTTCTTGTATATGCTCTTGAGTAACGCCTGCTACCGTATCATTTGCATGATGAAGAGTGGTTTCGCGCAAAACTTCGCCTACTGTCTGTTGTCCCACTCTTTCATCCAATCCGTTAAACTCCATCAAATCTCTTTCTAGTGGTGTCCACGTACTAGGGTCCTTACCTACAGCTTGATCGAGAATCTCAGAAACAGGTGTGTCTTCAATACGTGCAAATTCTTCATCAGTCAAACCATAATTGTGATGGATAATATACTGCGCATCAGAGCTAATTGCTTTTGTATCAACAGCCTTTTCCGCACTTGCAATGTTTCCATGTTCCGATACTGGTACTCCATGTGTTTCTAATTCTCCAGTGAAATGTTTTCCGGTTGATAACGCATGTTTAATCGTCTCAGAGTTACCCATTACACTTGTAAGATTTAATTTATCACCTGGGTAAATTTTATTTATATCACCACTCCTAAATCCGATACTTTTTAAATCCTCATGACTCATGCTCGCAAATTTATCCTTTAATTCATCAATAGCCATAATTCGTTGATCTTCAGTCATACCTTCAAATTGACTGTTTGTTTCCAATTGTGCCTTAATTAGATTCCATAAATTATCACCGGGCTTTACGTTAACAGAAATCTCAGATAATTCTGGCGCAGAAACCTCTGTTGCAGCAACAGTTTCTGAAATATCAGGAATTTTATTATTGAACTGATACTGAGAAAATGTCTTATCTGCTTCTTGTTCGAATGTGTCTTTTATTATTGTTCCATCTGATGATACTTTCTCATGATCTGCCTCCAATTCTTTCTCCAACCAAGGTGTACCAGGACCTTCATGCACTCCACCCGATGGAACATCTTCAGATGTAACATTAGGAGCTAATTGATGTTTTGCTGACTCCTTATAGAGTTTCAAAGCGTTTTCCACTTTTTTTTGCCATTTTGTATCATCACCACCATTTTGTAAATATTTTAAATACGCATCTGGACCATACTTATTTTTAAAAACCTCAAATGCCTTTGTGTGTTTCATCTCATCTGTAAATTCTTGTGACATAGAATTAAAAACACTTTCCCCATACTTTGTTTCTTGTGCAAGTTCTTGAGCGCTAAGCACTCTCAAATGCTCTCCACTAACATGCTCATGTACTGCATCACTGACACTATCTCCTGACATAAAATGTGATACTACTTTCCCGCCTACAAGCAATGCTGCTGCGGAACTTATTGCTGCGAATTTAATTCTTCTTCTGGATGTTTTTATTTTTTCATACTCCTCCTGTGTTTTATTATTAAAATTATCTATACCATTGATAACTTCATTTTGCTCTTCCAAAGACATTTCTCCAAATTTTTTCATAGCCTCCATCAATTTCTTCTGTCTTTTTGCATTTACTTTTGCTTCTAATCCAGCACCAACTCCAGCTCCAACAGCGGTCGCGCCAAAAATACGTTTCAAACCTTTAATCGAAGCGAGCGCACCTCCGGCCACAACACCTCCACCACTCATAGTAAGTGCTGCTCCTCCAGCAAATAATGCTCCAGTCATGGCATATTTAACACTTTTTGGTAAATTTTTATACCATAATCCAACTTTGTTAATTTTATTACCAATCGCTCCCCACTTTGTTTCCAATCTTACTTTTGTTTCTGCATCATTTAATTTAATTCCCTCATTTATTGCCATGAATTTTATCTCGGCATTTATTTCTCTCTTACGTTCTTCACTTGTATTTTCGGAATCTCTTTCTTGTAACAACTTATCTTTCAACTGCATGAGAATGCTATTGTATTCATCTTCAATTTGTTTTATTTCATCACTAACATTGCCAACACTAACTCTGCCTAATAACGATTTAATTTTATCAACTGACGTCTCCGCTCTTCGTTTTTTTGTAACTAATGCATCACGAGCCTTATCTAAAGCCACTCTCAATTGCTCCATATCTGCTTCATTTTTTTTATCACCCTCTCGCACTTCAGTAATCGCACTTGGATCAAGTTCTTCTATATTTTTTTCATCATCTCCTGTGCCACCCTCCTTTTGTAGTGACATTTCATCTTCATTCCCAGAACCACGATCAAATCCTCCCATAGCAGCTGCTTCTGGATCATCTACAAGTTCTTCAGATACATTATTAGTAGATTGTTTTTGCTCTTTCTTAGCCCATTCTTTATCAAAATCAGCTTTCTCCTCATCAGTCCAAGAATTTTCCGCAATCTCACGAACATCGTATTGATTATCTGTCTTTGTTTTACTTGTACCATCACTTGGTATATCTCTAGCAAGTACACTTGGATTTTCTAACTTCATATCATCTTTTTTATTAATTTGTTTTTTTGCTTCTTTGCCTTTTTGTTCTTTGTCATTCATTGTACCAGACGTTTGTTGTTTAGCCAAAACATCTGCATCAATCGTGGCACATTTATCATCACATTTTTCTTTTGATCCTTTCAAATATTGCTTGAGTAAATTCATACGTTGTTCACTTTTTTGTGTTGACATATTTTTTATATTTTATCTTTAATCAATTCTATAATATCTTTTGTTTGTCCAGATGTAAACCGCATTGATTTATCTATATCTTCTTTCAGTTCCTTCCAAACCATGCTCATAAGTTTTTTCTTTTCTCGCGCTATTTGTTCACCTTTAAGGTCTGAAAAATCCAGTGTATCTATAAATCCTATATTTTCTCGCACACGCTTAATATAGGGCGTGAGATATTTACTTTCTATCTCTGTTAACTCTACACGATCTGTGCGTTCTCCATTAGTATCTAGTATTTTTTGTAATTTTTCTGATGCCTTTAATTTACCATCAGTCATTTTTTCTAAGACATCTTTTAACTGTATAGTTAATTTATCATCTGAACTTTTTGGCTTAATCCACATTGTTTTACGTATATTATCGCCTTGCGCAAAAGTATCAGTAATTGGCTTACCTACAAGACTGGATATAAAAACATCATTTTCATCTTTGTTCCAAAATATAACAGTATCACACCCAAAAGCACGTATAGATTCATTGTAGAGATTACCTTCCGTCACTACACAAATTTTCCCATATCTATCCGACTCTACAATCAATCCATCTTTTTCCATTTGTTCTAAATGTTTACGCTGTTTCTCAATATTCTTTTTCACTTTTTGCCCACGACTTTCCTTTTTGCTATTTGGTTGATTTTCAATATAAAATTTACGTCTAAGTGCAATTGACAATGGTTCTGTTGGTGATAATGATTTGCCTGTTTTATGATTTTTGTAAGCAAAAAACTTTTCCAGTGCTTCAGGTGGCAACATGCGATATGTCCCCAATACTGTTTTATGCGCATTATTAAAGTAATTTTTAAAAAATGTTTGAGCGTTTGGAAAATCAAAATTATCAACTTGATTTATAAATTCAACTAATCTGACATCCGATTCTTTCTTTTCCAATAATCCTAGTCGCACAAGCTTATCATATACCTCTGCTGTTGCAGAAGTGTCCAATGGAGAATCCTCTCCATGATGATCTATAATAACTGTACCATCACCCAATATAATTAATCCATCTTTTTTGCCTGTATCAATATTGATTTTGCCAGGATCATACTCACCTGGCGCAACATATGCTACGTCACTTACATTTATTCCCGCTTTTTGCAAAAAGTAAAGTGCGGTTTTACAATCTGTATTTGTGTTACCATTTACTTTAATTTCGCCAGTTTCACGATCCTTTACCAAAAAACCACGTACAGCAAACTCTTTCCATACCTCACGCGTTATTTCTTTAAATTTTTCATCTCCCCCTCGTTCTGTGTCGGCATTCAAACTGTCATATTTTGTATTATACTTATCCATCTGCGTAAATGTAATATCTGCTACATCACGCGTTTTTTGAATTTCTTTTAGTCGCTCTTCTGTGTACGCTCTTTTAACCGTATCTTCCAAAATTTTGGCAATAGCTGTCGCTTGTTTTTCATTTGCATAATCAATTGCAAATTGCCCACGGTTTATTTTGCGACCGGCAACATTTTCAATTTCAACAATACTTTCAATAATTTCTTTTTTGTAAGTATCTATTCTATTACGATTTTCTTGTGATTTTTTACTTTTACCGGTTCCAATATACTGTTCAATTCCTTCACTATCAAAAAGAGCATTTATTTCATTGCTAATCTCTTGTCCATTTACTTTAAATTGCTCTACAGCGACTCCCTGTTTGTTACCAACTGTTTCTTTTTTCTTTTCAAGAGTTTTTCTGCTTTTTTTCTTTTGTTCTTCACTTCTTTGTTTGTCAATTTCTTTCTTTTCATCCAAAATTACTTTTAATCTTGTTGCGGATTCAAGTTTTAAATTTAACAACTCTGCATTTTTTTTTCGTCTTTGAGATTTGGTTTTGGCTTTTTCAATTTCTTTCTTTTTTTTCCATATACTCCTTTTTATATTTTTTACCTCATCTTTTATCTGTTTAATACTTAAATAATTTTCTTCTGCATCTATTAAAACTGTATCATAAAAAGTGTTTATTTCTGCTTTATCCATTTTTGTACTTTTTGTATTTTCTATACTTTTACTACTTGCAGATTGCTCACCGGATTTTTTTGTCTTCTCCCAAAAAGCAATAAGTTGCTCCCATTTACCAAATGATGATTCTTTGTTGCTATCAACATTTTTTATAATTATATCCATAACTTTTCCAAGTGCATTACCTGTCATGCCACCTTCTTCTTTAATTTCCTCTGAAATATTGCTCCAAAACTGTGCAACTACCATATCATCCTCCTTATCAACATTCGTAAAACGTCTTTTAATACTAGTTATGGATTGTTCAATAACTTCTCGTTCTTGCTCTGATAAACCCACTATATCACCATCTTCTAATTTACCTTGCTCAACAGTAAATGCACCAATTGGCGAATTACTTTCATCTTTTTTTATGCCTTTAATTTCGTCTTTGTCCATGCCTAATATATTTTCTACATCACTCACAATTTTCTCCAATTTGTTTACGATTTCAAAACCTCTTTCTATATAACGAGCAATTTCATTTACATCTGTTTCGGAATTTATTTTAGACCCAATTTCGTCAAACTCTTCTGATAATGTATTAAATTCTATAATACTAGCATCCAATTTATCTATTTTACTCGAATCAGCCTCATCATTAACAATTTCTTCAGCCCTTTCTAAAATTTGAAGCACATCATCAACTTGAGCATCATATTTTTTCCATTGAATAAACAATCTCTCTTTTTGCCTTTCTTGTTGATCTGAAGTTTGCTCGTTATCTAGCCGCACATTTTTAAGTTTTTTAAATTCAGTATCATCACTAGCCATATATTAAAATTATTAAAAGATTTTATTTTATGTACTACAATTATAACATAACAAAAGAAAGAAACAAAAAAAACCGTAACAATTCCCAACAACTTTAGCCATTATATAATATCAATTATGTATTCTTACTAAACCACTCTGGACTAGAAGTCCAGAGGTTTTTTTATCTGGAATGAAATTCCAGTGCTCAGTTGTTTGTTATTCAAGTTTGATTGCATTTTCTTGATTTGATTTTTTATTTAAATGGTGTTTTAGATATTCTTCTACTATTTTATCTGTTATGTTTCCTGTGCTTCATGCTCTATAACCTATTGCCCAGAAATGTTTTCCCCAATATGTTTTTGATAGTTCTGGGAATTCGTTTTGTATTAATCTTGAAGATCTTCTTTTACATTGTTTTACAAATTCGCTTATTGATAATTTTGGTGGATATTCTATGTGTATATGTATATGAT
>JALVPE010000105.1 GCA_027031945.1 Candidatus Moraniibacteriota bacterium | reverse complement strand
ATTATATACACCGTATTCTATTTAACTCTGAAGCAGGGGAACGCACTTTTGTGTTTGCAAAAAATATTTCGTTTTCTTTTGTGGGAGGATTTATTGCTTTTGTGATATTATTTGGAGCTAGCGTGGTGGCTGCT
The DNA here is from genome assembly GCA_027031945.1 of Candidatus Moraniibacteriota bacterium. Taxonomy (GTDB): domain Bacteria; phylum Patescibacteriota; class Minisyncoccia; order Moranbacterales. The sequence goes on along the minus strand of JALVPE010000105.1, from coordinate 8,187 downwards.
CGTGTACTTGGTCCGGCAGAGTATGGCAAATATGCTGTTGTTTTTTCTATTGCGCAAATGTTATCACTTTTTTACGTCCTTGAATTAGATGTTTCAGCATTATATTTTTTGACAAATAATTCTAGGGAAAAAAAGAATATTACAGCATCGATAATATGGATGTTTTTGATAAATATTATAATATTTACATTTTTTGTGATTAGTGTTTATAAACTTATAGCACCAAGGGATATTTCACAAGTTGCATTTATGGGTGCAATATTCATAGCACTTACTTTTGCATTAAAACGTATGACAGACGCTTTTTTGCGCGTTGAAAATCTATTTAAAAAACAAGCAATATTTAAAGTATCAGAAGCCATTGTAGTTGTTGGTGTACTGGGAATTTCTTTTTTTGTATTAAATCAACGAGGGTATTTTTCATATGTTTGGGCTGTTATTTTGGGCGGTATGACATTTACGCTTTTGGGAGGGGTAGTGGTGAAAAATATAATCACAATCCGTGGTGCAAATACAAAGTGTATGAATCAAGTATTTCAATATAATGTGTTTGGACTTATCGGGGCAACAGTTAATGCGATTGTAAAAAATATGGACAAGTTAATTATTGTTGCATTGTTGGGTGTAAGTGTTGGTGGTGTGTATGCAGTGTACTTTACAGTATCTGTAATTATCGGAGCACGAATAACGCAGCTTTTTATAAATGTATTTTTTCCTGCGGTACGTGCTGATGATGTGAATGTGAAAAATGTTTTCAAAAAGATAAATAAGCTTTTTGTAAAGACTGTTATTTTGTTAATTATCATAGCTAGTAGTGGCGTGGGATTAATTATTGCGTTGTATGGTTCGCAGTATCCATTTGTGTGGCCTTGGGTCATTTTGGCTGGTGGATATATTACAACAAACTTTTTTGCATCACTTTATGGGTGGTTGCTTTCAAGTGTATCAAGAAAAGGATATAAGGCGTATAACATGTCATTTGTATATGGTGTCATAATATATGGAGGTTTTTTGTGGGCTGTGTTTATGAGTGATTTATTTGGGATTACAGCATTACTGATTGGATTAATAATTTACAGGATTGTAGGAGGTACAGTTTCTTATTTTGAATTGAAAAAAATAATTTAGCGAGTGTTTGAGGTTATAATTTTAGCTCTTTGTCAAAAAGTGTGAAGATATTATTTAAGAATAAGTCTTTTGTCATTCCTGTGTAGGCAAGAATCTTTTGATAAACACAACAAGAAACTTATGTGATACAACAAAAGATACCTGCTCTGCCTACCGGACAGGCAGGTTTCGCAGGTATGATAAGTTAATTAAAATTGTGCATTACTATGAATGTTCAATTTTACTAGATAAATGCTATATATTGAATATTTATACACCATATTTATTACTTATAGAGACTAATTTTTTGTACAAATTTATATGTAGTGATACAATATAGGGAGGTTATTCATTAGTGATATATTATTAAATTATGAAGAAATATAAAATAAAAAATCTTTTTATGTCAAAATTACAACAGACACAGAAGGGTTTTACTCTTATTGAGTTACTTATGGTTGTTGCGATTATCGCAATTTTATCAACTATGGTACTTATTGCACTTAATGGTGGTAGAGAAAAAGCTGAATTAAATAGATATTTTTCATACGGAACTCAAATGTACAGATTGGCAGCAGGTAGTGCAGCAGCAGGACAATTTGATAGTCATAAGATTACTGGAATATCAAATGGCGATACTGTATGCCTAAGTAAAACATGTACAAGTGCTCCAACAAATCTTGAGGATCCGGGCGGTCAGCCGATTAAAAAAGCGTTGACGTATCTAACTAAGATGCCAGAGGCAACTGAAGAAAATTCCCAGAGTCCATATAATCATAACGAAGGGGTTACTCTAACATATAAACCAGGTACTTCACCAGTACTAAATGTTGTTCGTATAACCATGTATATTGCAGGCGGTGGGCATGGTAACTTTGTTCATGCCAAGTGTAATTCTATTGGATGGGCAACCAATAACAGCGGAACTTCTTGTTATCAAGATGTTAAGCTAAACAGTAGACTATAAATTACTTAATTTAATTTAAAAATAAAAAAATGATTGAAAAAATTCAAGGTTTAATAGAAGACAATACATCTCTGGATGTAACAAGAAAACAAGTCATATTATTTTTGGTTTTGATAGGTTCGCTATTAGTTTTAATTATTTTTATGATGATTCGATCTTCTAATGGTGTCAAAAAAGATCCAAAAGGATATGTACCACCAAAATCAAATGTTGTAGATCCGGTACATACATCAGGTCAATAAAATTTTTTAAAAATACTTCATTTAGTTTTGAAGTATTTTTTTGTAAATTATCTTATTTGTTTTTCAAGTTTAATACGGATATCTTCTTCTTGTAGAGCTGTTATGATTTCTTCTAAATTACCATTCAAAATACTTTCTATCCCACTCCAGTTTTTTTTGATACGGTGATCTGTGATGCGATCTTGTGGAAAATTATATGTACGAATTTTTTCGCTTCGGTCTCCTGTGCCTACTTGAGAACGTCGTTCATCTCCTATTTCTTTTGCATGTTTTTCTTGTTCATTCTGCAAAATTCTAGAACGTAAAACTTTCATTGCTTTTGCTTTATTTTTGTGCTGTGATTTTTCATCTTGGCAAGAAACTACCGTGCCTGTTGGTATATGTGTGATACGTACAGCACTCATGGTAGTGTTTACGCTTTGTCCGCCAGGACCACTTGAGGCGAAAGTATCAATGCGTAAATCCTTGTCTTGAATGTCGATTTCCACTTCTTCGGCTTCTGGGAGCACTGCTACTGTTGCAGTTGATGTGTGGATTCGTCCCTGTTTTTCTGTTTCGGGGATGCGTTGCACGCGGTGTACACCTGACTCATATTTCATAAGCTTATAAACAGGTTCTGCATTGTCAGAGGCATTTATTTCAAATATAATTTCTTTATATCCACCAATACCGGTTGTATTAGAATTGATTATGGAAATTTTCCAATCATTCTTTTCTGCAAAACGTGAGTACATGCGAAAAAGATCAGCTGCAAAGAGCGCAGACTCATCACCTCCAGCGCCACCACGGATTTCAACTATGACATTTTTTATATCATTTGGGTCTTTTGGCAATAATAATACTTCAAGTTCTTTGGTTAGAGCGTCAATTTGAGGTGCTAATTCAAGATTTTCTTCAATAGCCATTTGTTTTAATTCCTCATCGGATTCATTGTTTATTATTTCAGCATTATCTTTCATATTAGTAGTCACTTTTTCATATTGGACGATTTTTGTTATGACAGGTTCTATTTCAGACTGTTTTTTGTTGAGCGCTATCATTTTTTTAGGATTTTTTGTAATGTCAGGGTTATTTAATTGGTCCATTATATCGGCATATTCTTTTTTTACATTACTTATTATGTCTTGCATAGTTATAAATTTAAATATGTAATCTAACAATTATTATAATATATATCTAGTTATATGTGAATTTTGTTGTTGCATGGAGCAATATTTATAAAACAAAGCTATGATTTTCAAAATTTATATGAAATTACTTTTTGACAGTGCTTTTGTTATGAAACGTTTTGAAGGAAAATCATCTCTGACTAATAACTTTGAAAGATTATACTAAGTTAGAATTTTATAATTCTCTTTTAAAAGCAAAAGACACCTATATTAAAGGTGTCAATATTTGCATAATTTAAATAGTTTAAGCAATAGTTTTTTCCTGTTTTCTTATTTTTGCCTGTCTTTTAGCCTCTTTGCTTTTTACGGATTTTCTGGTAGCTTGCTTATTTTTTGCTTTTTTAATTAATTTTTTGAATCTATCTACACGACCAGTAGAGTCAACGATTTTCTTTTTTCCGGTATATACAGGGTGACATTGTGAACATGTTTCTATAATTAGTTCTTTTTGGGTTGCACCCGTAACAAATTCTGCACCACAAGAACATTTGATTATTGCATCAGTTACATAATTCGGATGAATATCTTTTTTCATAATGATTTCTAAAAAATTAGCATAAAACAAAAGTGAAGTATATTTTATAGATCACTGAAATACAGACTAACATACTTTAATTTAATTGACAAGAGTAGATAAGTCATGTACTATACAAAGCATTAATTAGTAGACTTTATATTAAGTCTGAATCAAGCATGCATTTGTAAGGGTCCATTCCTGTCAACGAGTTTTTTGTTGATAAGGATCGCTATGTAATGTGTATGTGTAATATCTAAGGATAAAATATTATGAATAAGGTAAAACAAGATAATGCTACAAAAGATAGTAATGAGGAATTAAATGAGAAGAAAGTGGGTAATCAAGGTGTAAGGGATACTGCACCTAAATCTGATAAACGAAAGAATATATTTGCGGACTATGATTGTGATAATTTGGAATTAACTATGCCAGCCTTACTTAAAGCAGGTGTGCATTTTGGTCATCAAAAAGCGCGTAGAAATCCAAAAATGAATCAGTATATTTATACGACACGAAATAACATTAATATTATCGATCTTGCGAAAACCGTAGATTTAACAAAAGAAGCGATAGAATTTTTGATGTCCGTAAAGAAGAGTAATAAAAAAATTCTTTTTGTTGGCACCAAAAAACAGACCCATAAACTAATTGTGGATATAGCAGAATATACCGATAATCCGTTTGTGGTGGAGAGATGGCTTGGAGGAACGCTTACAAATTTTCGCAATATTCGTGCTCGTGCTAGATATATGACTCGTCTTAAAAGTCAGATTGAAAAGGGTGATTTAAAAAAATATACGAAACTTGAACAAATGAAGAAAATTGAGGAAGCGGAAAAATTGGAAAGACGCATGGGAGGAATTGAAGATATGAAAGATTTGCCTGGTGCAGTATTTGTAACAGACGTGGAAGCGGATAAGATTGCTGTTCGTGAGGCTAATAGCATAGGTATTCCGGTTGTGGCATTTGTAGATACAAACGTAAATCCGGAAATAGTTACATATCCAATTCCGGCAAATGATGATGCTGTATCGTCATTGACTCTAATGCTTGCACATATTTGCAAAGCATTAAAATAGATAAATAAATATTAACATTTAACAAAATGAGTACATTAGAGCAAATAAAAAAATTAAGAGAAATGACAGGAGCTGGCATTGTTGAAGTAAAAAAGGCATTAGAAGAAAATAATGGCAATGAAGAAAAAGCTATTGAAACACTTCGAAAAAGTGGGCAAGCTAAAGCACTTAAAAAAGCTGATCGTGATGCGAGTGAAGGTATTATTGGAATGTATGTACATTCCAATAAGAAGATAGCTGCAATGGTAAAAATTCTTTGTGAGACAGATTTTGTGGCGCGTAATGAAGACTTTCAAAAATTTGCAGAAGATATTGCAATGCATATTACGGCAACAAATCCACAATGTGTTCGTCCAGAAGATGTAGATCCTGATTTTGTGGCAAAAGAAAGAAAAATTTGGATAGAACAACTTAAAGCAGAAGGAAAGCCGGAAGAAATTATGGAAAAAATTATGGATGGAAAAGAGCAAAAGTTACGTGCGGAGTCAGCACTTTTGTCACAACCGTTTGTGAAAGATCCGGATAAAACTGTTGAAGATTTAATGAATGAACTTATCGCAAAGATTGGAGAGAAGATTGAAATTGGAGAATTTGCACGATTTTCATTCTAGTTGTATTATTGATTTGTAAGTAATAGGAAATATTATCAAACCGTTATGATTTATCTGATTGTGCCACCAATTATTATTATTCTTGCTATCGCTATTTTGATTGTATTTCTTGTGCATGTTTTACCATCAGAAAATGATACTAAACTTAAAACGAAAGGTGATAAAGTAAAGGGTAAAAAGAAGGTAAAAGATAAATTTAAAAAAAGTAGAAGGTTTTTTTGGAGTAAGGGAGGTAGTGCGAAAAAACGTATTAAAAAAACATTAGAAACAACCGCAACCGCCTTGAATGAACGGAGAGAAAAATTAAAAAGTACGGAGGGTATTACAAGAAATAAAGAGACAAAAAATATAGTATCTCTGCGTAAAAAAAGTATGATAAGTGATAAAATTGATGATGGTGAAGAGCGTGATGCGGAAGAATTATCTCTTATGAAAGAAATTGAAAATGACCCACAAGATAGTAAAAAATATGAGCGTTTGGGAGACTATTATATGGAGCATGAGAAGTTTGATGATGCAAGAGAATGTTATAAATATGTTTTGAGACTTGATCCTCGTCACAAGAGAGCTCAAGTTGCAATGAAAAATCTTGATCGAGTGCTACGGTAAAATGCTCATTGGTAAATTTTTTTGGCAAGTGTTGCATTATTTGTTGTGCCAGTATATACTGGTAAAGTATGCCACTTTAGCTCAGTTGGTAGAGCATCGGTTTTGTAAACCGCAGGTCGTCAGTTCAAGTCTGACAAGTGGCTCATATAAGTTTAAAAGTGAAAAGTTGAGAGTCCAAAAAATAAAGTTTGTGTATTTTTACTTTCAACTTTTCACTTTTAACTTATGTAAAGGGGTCGGTGGCAGAGTGGTCAAATGCACCTGACTGTAAATCAGGCGACTTCGGTCTACGGGGGTTCAAATCCCTCCCGGCCCACACAAAATTATGAATGAAAGTGGCTGAACAAGTAACGAGTTCGGTTTTCTTTTTGCCAATGTAGCTCAGTTGGTTAGAGCGCATCCATGGTAAGGATGAGGTCAGCAGTTCGATTCTGCTCATTGGCTCAAATTTGAATAAAATAGTAAATAGATGTAGAATGGAATAAAGTGGGGGATATTATCTACCAAAGTTTTTTTGAGTAAAGGCGGGATTGGTTAAGTGGTATAACGTGGGTCTCCAAAACCTGAGTCGGGGGTTCGATTCCCTCATCCCGTGCATGTATTATGTTTATGTACTAAAATTAAATAAAGTGGGAGGTAAAGAATTTTATATAGGTTACACGAGTGATTTAAGAAAGAGATTAAGTCAGCATATTGCTGGAGAAAATATGACTACCAGAAATAGGAATTCAAAATTAGTATATTATGAGGCATATTTAGATAAATATAAAGCATTAGAACGAGAAAAAAACTTAAAAAACAGTGGCTCCTCTTATATGGGTTTAATGAAAAGAATAGGTTTAAAATAAACTTTTTTGATAAATGCATAAACGTGGTCTCACCAGTCACTCGCGAGTGACAGGTGGCGCCAAAACCTGAGTCGGGGGTTCGATTCCCTCATCCCGTGCATGTTAGAATATAAAAAACAACTCGAATTGTTTTTGAGTTGTTTTTTAGTTAAATAATTATAAAGCACAAAAAAGTTTCACTTTTTATAAAATTATTTTTTTATTTTTAATCGATATTTCATACCAGGCTGTGCTTTAGGTAAGGTAATCCATCCTTTATTATCTGTTTGTATTTCAGCAATTTTTAATCGTATGCCATAAGGATATGCATACACTTTGACTGTAGTAGGCTTTTTTATTTTTTTGCCATTGTTTTTTCGCATACGAGCTTTAACTATAAATGGTTTTCGCATGTCATAATTATCACCAGATTTGATTTTGAACTTATATTTGCCAGGGAGTACATTTGTCATTTTCAATATACCATTAGTAAGTCCGGTTGTATCACTATCAAGTCTTTTGTATGACGATGTGAACCATTTACTTTTATTAATCTTTGTTTTTGTCTTTATGCGTGCTAAATTATTTTTTTTGCTTATTTTTCCATTATCTTTTACTTTCAATTCATATACTGTATTAGGAATGATACCTTCAAGATTTAGATATCCATTTTTATTGGTTTTAAATGTATTGATGAATATTTTAATATCTCCTACATAAATGTAAGCATCTATTTTTGCTTTACCTTTTATTTTTTTGCCATTTTTATCTAGCATTTTTAATTTCAAAGCAAGTGTTTGTCCGGATTTTCTATCTTTTTTATCTAACTCAAATTTGTATTTACCGGGAAGTACATCTTTCAGTTTCAATGAACTGTCTTTGTCGGTTTTTACGTTGCGTGCTGTAAACCACTTATTACCTTGTTTTGTATTTATTTCTACGTAAACATTTTTAGCATTTTTGCCAGATATGGCCATAGTTGTAAAAGGTAAAAAGGCTAAAGAAAATGCTAAAAAAAATAAAATCATATTTTTCATATTTTTGTTTTTTTATTTTTAT
>JALVPE010000104.1 GCA_027031945.1 Candidatus Moraniibacteriota bacterium | reverse complement strand
AATTATCGTCCTATGACTAGTTTTGTAATTACTTTGTGGTAGAACACAACTATGTTGGCTTATAATGGAATATGTTCTGTCAACTGTGTTTTATTAACGGTGAGTTTTCTCGTTGTTTGTGTTTGTGTGTGTGTGTGTGTGTGAATCAAAACATATTTAATTTAGTGCACAATGCAATTAAGTTTTCACATCCAAATAGCGAAATTGTAGTTAAATTAACCAATAAAGGAACACTGACTATTAAAGATACCGGAATTGGTATTAGTAAAAGTGAGTTGCCACATATTTTTGAGAGATTTTATAAAGTTGATTCATCACGCACTTTTGATATTGATACCGGTTCAGGATTGGGTCTGGCAATTGTCAAAAAAACAGTAGATAAAAACGGCTGGAAAATTAAAGTAAAGAGTGAGAAGGATAAAGAAACACAATTTATCATTCAATTTTAGAAAAAGAAATTTATTAGGATAAAATAGCAACTAATAGCAACCAGGTCGCTAGGCCTAGCGACCTGGTTGCTATTTTATATGAAAAAGTTGATAAAATAGGGGTTTTTGCGAGGTCTTGACAAAATAGTAATAGTATGCTATAGTAGTTAGTTACCTTAAAAAAATAATATTAACAGATTTGTTCTCTCTACACAGTTTAACGTGGGTATTTGATAAATTGTGTAGAGGGAACAAAGGATGTTTCCTCATAATTTGTAGCAACACTGTCTAATATAGATGGTGTGCTACTAAATAAACATTCCCACTTAAGTGGGGAAGGAGGCATTATGAAAAATCAGAAAGACCGTCGTAGCATCATTGAGGCCGCTAAAGCCTTTATTATTCTTGGAAAGGCGGATGAAATCATTTCGGCAAAGCTTGCCCTGGAGTATGGTGGCAAGGCTGCTGATTATCGCGGTCATATCCGCCAGGCAAAAAAGGAGTTGGAGTATGCCAAAATTGCTGAAAATGCGATCCGTGAGCATGTCCAGCTCGGCGGCGAGGTCCACCGCAATGCCAAGAAGTTTGCCGGCATGGTACAGGTTGGACCTGCTAAGCCAGAATGCCCTTTTGCTGCACTGGTGATTGAAGCGCAGAAGCTCGTTGATGAGTGGAGCGCTGTAACGCTTTACGGCACTGATTGGCGTCGTCGGGTAGATTTTGCTAAGGATGCCATTGAGGATGGTGAGGAGGTGGAAAAACTTCTGGCTGTCCGCTGGCCGGGGGACAATCCTTTCCTGCAGCAGAAAATCATGGCAGTTGCCAACAGGGAACTCGCCAAGGATGCTGATGTTACTTTGGCATCAGTTTCACTCAAAAAATCCAGCAAGTCTGGCCAGGGCAAAAAGGCTAAAAAGGCGGCGAAGGCCGCCAGGCGTCAGCGGCTCTCTGTCAATAAGTGTGGAGATTAGCTAATAGAAGTGGCATAAATGCTAATGTGATTTTAGCAATATAATTATCAATATTTCTAAATCCAAATGAGGTTCTTTTCAGCATCTTAATTTTTGTATGACACCCTTCTGTAAAAGCATTAGTAGAATAATTATCAAAATAATTTAATATATATTCTTTCCAAAAAGTAAAAGTTCTACCAATAGCTTTAGTGTATCTAGAATCAGAATTTTTACAAAAGAAAATAATACTTTCTAATTCTTTTTTAGCTTTTTTCTTATCTTTTAACATATAAAAAGATCTAATTTTTTCTTTAATGAAATATGCTTCATATAGAGAATGATATTTTTCATTTTCTTTAAATATTTGTTTTAATTTTTTCCTTTCTTTTTCATTTAATTTTTCCTTTCCTTTAAATAATAACTTCCTCACTTTTCTTTTTGGAACAAATATTGATCTTACCTCATCCATAGCTTTATTGGCATAAGCAATAACATGAAATTTATCAACAACAATATTAGCATTTGGAATATGTTCTTTTGCACAATAAAGGAACATTCTTCTCATATCTATACAAACCTCTGAAATCCTTTCAGAATCAACTGTTTTAAGCCAATTATCCAATGTTTCTTTTCTATCATTTTCTAAAACATCTAATAATTTACCAGAAGAAATATTTGTTAATGTTAAAGCCATATTTCTACCTCTAAAGCTATGTTCATCAATTCCTAATATGATATTTTCCCCTTCATTGCTCCAATCAATTTTTTTAGTTTTTTCACGATTTTCATGCAATGCAGAATACAATACAGAAGAAGAACTTTTCATAATTTGAGATGTATAATTTAAGCTACTATGGGATAATTGTTTTAATAATATATCTCTATAGTTTTGAGTAGTTTCTTTTCTATCAATTCCAGGAATATACTCAGTAAAAACTCTATTACATTTTTTACAATAAAATCTTCTATATTTTAATTTCAAAATAACTTCTCTTTCTTGCCATATACTATGCTTAATTTCTCTTGTTTTGTATTCATGTATTCTTTTTGTGTTACAAGTGCAATGAATACATACACAACTATTTCTTGGATGATGAACATTTACAATGATTTTATCATCATATATTTTCCAAGAATCTACCCAGATATTTTGCAATCCTAATAGTTTTTTGATATCCTTTCTCATAGAAGTGGTGTGGTTTAATGGTTAAGTTAATTAAATCCTACCACTTCTTTAGTTATACACCACACTTATTATTATAGAGCCTTTTTTATTTGCTTTGATATACTTTCTATACTATACTACGAATAATTTTACATGTCCTTTCACAATTTATCTACCTACACTCAAGGAGATTATACATGAACGACGCACAGGTTTTACATGATTTTAATATTGTTGGTAATTACTTCAAAGAATTAATTCCAAAAATAAAAGTAATTGCCCTGACTGACTTACCAGTTCTTATTACAGGTGAAACAGGTACAGGTAAGGAATTGGCAGCAAAATTAATACATCATTATAGTAAGCGTCAAAAGTATCCGCTAACTTTTGTAAATATTCCATCTATTAATAGTGGATTGTTTGAAAGTGAATTATTTGGCCATAAAAAAGGTGCTTTTACTGACGCATCAAATGGACGTGATGGTGCAATCAAGACAACAAGAAATGGAACGCTTGTTCTTGATGAAATCGGCAACCTATCTCTTGATTCACAAGTAAAGTTACTACGATGGCTCGAATCTGGCGAAATCAAACCTGTCGGTGAAGATACATCTGAAATAGTTGATGTAAGAATTATTGCATCAACTAATCAAAATTTAGATGTTCTTATTGCAGAAAAAAAATTTCGATTAGATTTATATAATCGACTCACTGGATTAACGATTCATCTTCAACCATTAAGAGAAGACAAGGAGGAAATTCTTGATCTGACACAATATTTTGTGCAAAAAAATGCACATTTATTCACTGACGTTTATGGCAATCCAATCAATATTAGCGGCAGTGAATTTAATAAGTTATTTAATTCATTGTGTATTAGCTGTACAAAAAATCCAAAATTTCTTGCAGGAAATGCAAGAGAATTGGAAAACATGGTCAGACAATGGCTACTGGACAAAGCATTGGAGGGAAATCAACATTCATTACTACCTGCTGCAACTGAAATACAATCTGTTACATGCAACTCACCAAATATTACGCCCCAAACTGATGTGACAACATCCATCCAAGATGAGCCCAATACATATTCTTTTGTTGGAACACTGGTTAATGAAAAGATGGAATTGACGACTGAGGGATTGCGCATACAGTCCATACTGCATGAAACCATACAAAAGCGTGAAATGAATCTTATTAAAAACACATTCTGTTTTTATCATGGCAATAAAGGACGCACAAGTACAGCACTTGGTATTGCGCGTATTAAGCTTAATGAACTACTTACCAAATACGGTATACAAAATGACACTGCAACATCATTAGATAATTTTACACCAATGAAATTATCAACAATCAAAAATGATGAGCAAAAACGTTGTATATCATATCTCGCAAGTAAAAATGTTACACAAAAAATTATTGCCACAATCATGGCAATAAGTATAAGTACTTTAAATGCGAGACTAAAGGAAGTTTAATCGAATTTACACAAATACGGAGAATGTGTTATATACACATTCTCCTTTATTATTTTATATATTACTACCCAAACATTAACACTCCCGGTTTGAATACTAATAATATTCCAAGTATTAACATAAGTACGCCACCTAATAACATCGATAAGTGCGAGTATTTTTGTCCTACTGTGTGAAATTTTGCAAAACCAAAAATTGCAAGTGCAAAAATTAAAAAATCATCTGCCATATAAAATAATGTATAAACAAAAATATAAAACTGTCGTCCAATAAATGATAAATTATTTATTTCTAATATTTTTGTAAATGATTGAGCTATACCCACACTACATGCAAACTCTATAATATTTACAGAAAATGCAATAGCTAACACAGCTAGTGTTGTAATAATAGTAATTGGTTTTGACACAACGTCCTGAATTTTCTTTGTTGTCTTTTGTTGATGTTCAAGACTAGTTACTTCGCATGTGAGTTCTCCTTTGCTCTTGTACCATTTGTAAAGAAAATAAACACCAGAACCAATCGCCAACATTCCTACAGCCGGTGTAACCCATTGATCCAATGCTATAAAATCCCAGGTTTGATACCAAACATTAAGTATAAAAAAGTACATTACAGCTTCTGCAAAAATAAATAGACCCACTAAATAAATCATCTTCTTTTTATCTCCAATTTGAGAAAGTATTATCAAAAATGTCAAAAGTACCCACATAGCACACGGATTAAATCCATCAATAAATCCAAGTATTGATGACATTGCTAAAAGTGACGTTTCCTTTATATTTATTTCCCCAAAAAAAGGAAGTGTCATTATAGATTCTTGTGTGCTTTTATCTATTGAACAAGTAGATGCACTTTCTACACTGCAAGAATAGTCTAAATTATCATTATGTGCATTTGCGTTTTCTGTCATATAATAATCAAGTGTATACTCATCATCATTCCCTATGTACTCAAATATCTTCTGTCCCGTAATTTTGTCATTAAATCCTACCAATACTTCTCCCCCCACAAGTGTTATTGGTGTAACTTTTGATAAATTATATTTTTTGGTTACTACTTCCCAATCTTTCTTATTTTTTACGTCACTAATATCTAAAAACCGCACATTAAAATTATCTTTTATTTTTGAATCACTTTCTAAAAATTGTATTTCCTTGTGACAATTTCCACATCCTTCTCTCACAAATACAATTATTTCAGTCTTGTTCTCTTCTTGTGCATATACAAAAAAACCAGTATTACTAAATACTGTCATAAAAATAAATATTCCTGCAATTATTTTTTTTATCATATGATTAATTATAAACAATTAGTGTAAATTTGACAACTTACTTGACTCTATAATAAATGTGGTATGTAAGCATTTAATGCTTAGTATTTATATAGTAAAAACAGACACTTACAGTAATGTAACATCATAATTAGTTTGTCATACCTGCAAAGGCAGGTATCTTTCTGTCATTACACGAATTGTTTATTGTATTTGCTTGAAGATTCCCGCCCTGCCTACCGGACAGGCAGGCTCCGCGGAAATAACAATTTTTGAAGGATTAATTCCTCTCTTTATTTATCTAAATTAGCAAATAATTTTATTTTATTATATACCACGTCATAAACTTTTTGCCTTGGTAAATCCATATATTTATATGGAGCAACTGAATCGTTTTTTGCAAGTGACTCCTCTAGACCATCACGAAATGCTTTACGGATTTCTGTGTTTACATGTACAATATTTATACCTGCCTCAATACCGGCACGCAAATCCTCATCAGTTATACCACTTCCACCATGCAAAACCAAATAACAGTCAACCGCATTAGCAATATCTTCAACTAATTTTGCATCGATATGTGGGTTTCCGCTTTTTACCACACCATGAATATTTCCAACAGACGGTGCAAATATATCTATACCTGTTTCTTCTACAAATTTCTGCGCTATTTCCGGAGTTGTCTTATCATCTCCCGCACCATCCGGTACTTCATCAAGGATTGCGCTAGATGAGCCAATATAACCCAGTTCTGCTTCAACTAATACAGTCCTATCCTCCTCTTGTGCAACTCTTTCTGCATATTCAACACATTCTTTTGTAATTTTGACATTTGCATCAAACTCCAATTTTGAACCATCTATCATCACACTATCATAGCCTGCATTAATACACTTTATCACACCCTCAACGTCATGAGTATGATCAGCATTCATAAAAATTGGATAATCAAATTCATTTCGAATACTCTGCACAAGTGAAGCTACCTGCCTAACGCCTACAAAGTTACGCTCACCCTCCGATACACCTATAATAACAGGCTGCTTTAAGTCTCTTGCAGCCTCAAATATCGCCCACAACGCTTCTAAATTGGAAATATTAAAATGACCAATTGCAATTTTATCTTTTTTTGCTTCCTCTAAATATTCATGTAAATTATGCATTCTTTTTTTTATTATTTTTTAATTTTTGTTGTTTTTTAATATATTTATCAAATTTCCATTGTCTTACAAATTTATACCAAGCATATAATAATACTGTTGCGATTATGATAAATCCTACAAAAAGCATCCACAAATTTGTATCAATTGAAAATCTCAACCTATAATTGATTATAATTAATATTAAATATTGTACAAGTAACATTATTACTCCAATATACCAAGCATAAATCTTGTATATACGTTGTGGTTGATAATGTGCAAATACTTGAAAAATAAACATCGACAAGACTGTCACCCCTGTCATAATAATTGCATACGAGTTCATCTTTGTAAACATTTCTGCATCAGAATTAAACGCAACTATCGGAAACCATCCCCATACTTTTTCCACATGCCACTGTTGTGCGAAAATAAAAGCAAATAAAAATGTATAAAATAATCGAAAAATAAGTAGATATAATGCAACAAAAACAATATGATTAAAAAAAGCATCCCACGAAAAAAACATAGAACAAGTTTTATCTGTACTATCCAAATTTATATTTGATTTTTGTTTTATAGAAAATTCCATAATTTTCTCATTCATATATTAATTATACAATAACAAAAAATAAAAACCACCCAACTCATGAAGTTGAATGGTTTTGTTCCTAAAATGTCCAGAAGGCTATGCCTTCATATCTGTATTTACCTCCGCCTCTTTTTGCACTTTCTACCTCTGCCCAGCTTTTTGTGTAAAAATGGGATTGGTTTTTGCTTGACCATAGCCTGTATACAGCGCTTGTACCAGGATAATTCCAAGAATAAGCCCAAAAAGACACTCCTTCATATTTCCAATCTCTTTTCCCCCATAGTCCATTTCTTTCTGCTACTGATGCAGTATAGAAATGCCCTTTATTTTTATGATAAAAACGAAAAATCGGAATTGTGCCTACCTCATATTTGTAATGAGCTTTGAAGGCAACTCCTTCATATTTCCAATTGCGACTTCTTGAGAGGTTTGATTTCTCTGCACTTGAAATCGTAAAGAAGTGTGATTTCATTGAATAACAATAAAATCTATATACACTTCTTAAACTCTCCATTGGAGAATGCTTCAAAGTTACAGTTTGGCTAGTTGTTGCTGTTTTTGTTTGATTTGCAGCAATTAGCTTAACTGTATAATTCCCTGCTGAAGCATAATAGTGGTGCGGGTTTTTATCTCTGGAAATATGTCCATCTCCAAAATCCCAATACCAACTAGTTGCAGATGTCGTGTGATTTGTAAACCACACAGTTTTAGGTGCTTGAGCGTTATGAGGCCAAAAGGTAAAACTTGGCCGTGGTGTTGGAATGGTTACATTACTAACCAACGTACTCGGCGCCCAAAACATTGGTCTGCCTGTTACGAAACTAAATCCATGATAATCTCGTAAGTTGTATGCATCTAATTCACCATTAGAAAGGATGAAGGTATAATTATTTCCCTGGTGTTTTTTCATTTCATACACAGGAATTCTATCTTCCCCAGCTTCTTTATATACATAAAAAAGCATGCTCAGATATTCTCCATTTGCATTCTCTTTACAACTTGTTACCATCTGCAAAAAAGAATTTGATACCTTAGAAGTGAAATAATGATGAGTTTTGTCATCTGTACTCCAACATGTGTACAAAGGAATTGTTCCTTGCTTTTGTATTGGAAATGCATTGAAAGAATATCCTTCGTTTTTCCATACATGGTTATAGTTCCTTGGCACGTATGATTGGCTCACTGGGTCTATATTGAAATAGTGAGCTCTATTTGAGCTACTATAAAACCTGGTTGTTGGCATTGCTCCATTATTACCTATAGACATATTAAATTGTCCATCTGTAAGTAATGGGTTTTGTCCTTTTGGTACGTTTATTGCGTATACCTTGTATTCATGGTTTTTGCCATCTCTATAGTTATTAGGCAATACATACTTAAAGCTTGGACTTGCTTTTACAACAGCTTACATTCTACTCCCAATCTTAATTTCTAATAACAAAAAGACACCTCTTAATGTATAATGATTTAATCAAAGTAATCAATTAACATATAAAGAGATGTCTCATAAACATATTACAC
>JALVPE010000103.1 GCA_027031945.1 Candidatus Moraniibacteriota bacterium | reverse complement strand
TATATTCTAAAACCGAAAAATAGTACAATGAAACTTTTTTATCTTTTCTTCTTTATTCTTGCAATAATAACATTTGCAGATGTAATGTTGGGGTTAGTTGCTTTTAATAAAGCGTTGATGGTATTGATTCCTGTTGTTGTAACATTCGTATATGTTACTTATTATGACTCATTTGAAAAGCTACTCTATTTTATATGGCTAAGTATGATTTTTTCAGCGATTATAGCAGTCTTTAGTGATCCTCTTACACAATGGACATTTAGAAAAACTGGTGGTACAGGAGATCCAAATGAGTTTGCGGCACAGTTACTTGTTGCAATAGGTATTACAATTTATCTGTTTATGAAAAATAGAAATCATCTATTTTTATGGTCTTCATTGTTACTTTTTTCATATACGCTGGTATATGCTGGTTCAAAATCATCATTTCTGACGCTGGGAATACTCATTATTTTTACAATGCTGACAAAATTTAGTGCTTTATTGAGAAAAATGTTTTCTTTTAAAGTGTTCGTTGTTTTATTGATATTAGCTGGAGGGTTGTCATATTTTGACGTCATGCAATCTACTGCCGTCAAAGGTATTGAAAAAAGGGCTCAAAGTAGTGGTACTGCGAAAACCAGATTTGTTTCATGGAATGCAGGTATACGGATGAGTGAAGATAATTTTCTAACAGGTGTAGGGGTTGAAAATTATGAAAAAAACGTCAAACGATATGCTACCGATTTTATTGCTGAAGGTTCATATGCACCACATAATTTTTTAATTAAAATAATTGCAGAAAGTGGGATTTTTCCATTTATTGCAATGTTGTTATTTTTGATAGTACTTTTTACATCTGAGTATAAAAGTATTGTTACGAGTGAGTATTTTTGGATTTATCTTTCAGCACTTTCTGTTGTTTTGATGGGATTGACTCTTTCAATGTCATATGAAAAATACTTTTGGCTCTTTTTGGGACTATTATCTCATGTAAATCTGTTATTTTGGATGAGACAT
The DNA here is from genome assembly GCA_027031945.1 of Candidatus Moraniibacteriota bacterium. Lineage (GTDB taxonomy): Bacteria > Patescibacteriota > Minisyncoccia > Moranbacterales. The sequence continues at coordinate 1,839 of JALVPE010000103.1, read as the reverse complement.
CAAGAGGAATTTAGAATTGAAAATAATGCATATATTGCCTAGCCTTTATACAGGTGGTGCTGAAAAGTTTTGTATTGATGTATGTAATGAGTTATCACGCAATAATAAAAATGAAGTGTTTCTTTGTTCTCTGGAAAAATTGAACGAAAGACAAGAAATAATGTTCAATAAGATAAATTCAGATGTACATTTTTTTTCAATGAATAAAGAAGGAAAACATCCCACATTGATGTTTGATATATATAAAATGCTTCAAGAGATACAGCCAGATATTGTACACACACATTTACGAGCACAAATATATGCTGCTATGGGACTTATATACAATAAGATTCCAAACGTACACACTGTACATTCACTTGCACAAAAAGAGACGACATTTGGTAAGCGAAAGATATATAAATTTTTATATAAAAATTTTAATTTTACACCTGTCTCAATCAGTAGTGAAGTTTCTAAGTCGGTGCAGCAGGAGTATGGAAAAGAGTTCAATCTATCTATTGACAACGGTGTTCAAAAACTGGAAGCGACCGATGCATTTGAAAAGACGAAAAAATGGGTAGAGTCATTAAAAGAGTCTAATGATACAAAAATATTTGTCAATATTGGTCGTGTTTATCCTGTAAAGAATCAGAAATTACTTATTCAAGCGTTTGAAAAATTGATAGATGAAGGGGTTAATGCTCATTTATTGATTATTGGTTCGCGTAAAATAGTGCCTGAGTATGCACGTGAGTGTGAGCAGGTTGTTCGATATAAAGACAAAGTACATTTTTTAGACGAAAAAAGCAATGTTGCCGATTATTTACTGTGTGCGGATGCTTTTTGTCTCTCGTCCAATCATGAAGGAATGCCGATGACCATTCTTGAGTCGATGTCTATTGGGTTGCCTACCATAGCGACGCCAGTAGGTGGTATACCTGATATTGTTCAAGACGGTATAAACGGCTTCATTGCCGATGATCTTTCTGTAGAAAGTTTTTATAAAGCGATGAAACGGTTTCTCTCTACAGCTGATATAGAAAAATCAAACATCATAGAGACATTTGATAAAAAATATTCAATTGCCATTACAACTGACCGATATTATCAGTTATATCAAAATATTTTACAACAGCATAAATGACAAAACAAAAGTTATCGCGTTACTGGCACACTTTACGCTATATGAAATTTATACAGATAAAGTATAGAATTTTTTATGCGGTACGTGCAAAATACAGGAAAAAAATAAAATTTAGATATAGCTTTCATAAACAGGCTGAAAGTAGACATTTGATTTTTGCACCAGGTATTGATGCGTTGGACTCATTTTCAAAGAACGAAGGGAAGAAGCGTTTTTGTTTTTTAAATCTATCGCATACCTTTGACAAAGAAATTGACTGGAACTATGCTTCACTCGGAAAACTTTGGACTTACAATTTAAATTATTTTGAATATTTACTCCAACAGAATATGAATGAGGAAGAGGGTATTGCTCTAATTAACGATTTTATTAAAAATATTGAGCAAACAAGAGATGGGTTGGAGCCGTTTCCTATCGCATTACGGGGAATTAACTGGATCAAGTTTTTATCACAACATGGTGTCAGAAATCAAAATATTGATGACTCTCTCTATGCTCAGTATTATATTTTAATGGATAATCTTGAATATCATTTGTTAGGAAACCATCTATTGGAAAATGGCTTTTCTTTGCTTTTCGGTGCGTACTATTTCCAGGATCAAAAGCTTTTTGAACAGGCAAAAGAGATATTGTTTGCAGAACTTCATGAACAAATATTGTTTGATGGTGCACATTTTGAGTTAACACCGATGTATCATGAGATTATGTTGTTT
>JALVPE010000102.1 GCA_027031945.1 Candidatus Moraniibacteriota bacterium | reverse complement strand
GGACAAGCTCGTGAAATTATTCGTCATATTCAACAAATGCGCAAAAAAGCTGATTATGCAATTGATGATCGTATTCATGTTGGATTTCATGGATTTGCAGAAGTATTTGATGCACACCAAAAAATGATTGCACATGAAGTATTAGCGAATGAGTTAACAAATGAGTTACTATCAAATTATGATTTACGAGATACTTTTACGATTGATGGTATAAATATTGATATATCAATTAGAAAATAAATTGTATGTAATTATTACGTCATGTATAATAATATTGTTTTTATGTTCTTTAAAAGATTGTTAAGGAGGATATATTTCAATGACCGGAAAACGTTTGTTTGATATAGTTATAAGTATAATTATAATAACATTTTCACTTCCTATTCTATTGATTTGTGGAATTGTTATCGCTATAACATCTAAGGGTGATATCATTTTTAAACAAAAAAGAATTGGATTAAATGGACGGTTTTTTACTATTTATAAATTACGTTCCATGTATATAAATAGCGAAACTTATCAACTTGTTGCACAGCAAAATGATCCCAGAATTACTCCAATTGGCAGATTGATAAGAAAAACAAAAATCGATGAATTACCACAATGTATTAATGTGTTAAAAGGAGATATGTCTATCGTTGGGCCAAGGCCAATGAGGTTATGCATATTTGTTGCAATGAAGAACATAAAAAAAACTGATATACTTGAAGTTAAACCAGGTTTAACAGGATATGGGCAATTACAAAAATTGAAACATGATATCTCATTAGATCGAGTATGTCTTCTTGATATAAAATATGCACATACAAAGCCAAATCTTAGAAAAGAGTTTTTATTATGTGTAAAAACAATTAAACTTATTATTCATAAATTACCGGCCAAGCACTAAACATATAACAGAAGAACATTGCCATTTTGTTATAATATGACAGGTGGCAATTTTTTAGTATAATAAATGGATGAAGTATAATTATCATGCAATTACATTAAATAAAATTAACATAAATGAAGCTGATCGATTGTATACATTTTATACATTAGAAAACGGATTAATTCATGTGCCGGCACGATCTGTGCGTAAGGGAAAAGCAAAGCTTGCTATGCAAGTGGAAGATTTTGTATTATCACATATAACAATAGCAAAAAATTATGGTCGTGGCATACTTGCAGGCGCTGTTGCTGAAGATTATTTTGTATTTTTACACGAAAATTTTAAAGTACTTGAATGTATTGATAATGTGCGTACAGTGTTTTTGTCTATTATGGAAGAAAATGAGCGTGATGAACTTGTTTTTGAATTACTAGTTACTTATTTACAAAGTATGAATAAATTAGCACAAAAACAAAATTCCAAAAAGTATGATACAGACTTGAATTGGTTTACGCATGCATTTTTAATTAAATTATTTTGTTTACAAGGTTATGAGTTTAATACACATAGATGTTCTATATGTAACAGTAAAATTGACGAGATAAGGAACGGATTTAGTGTTTCTAGTGGAGGGATACTTTGTACAACTTGTTCGTGTAATGAATATTTTTGTTACATAGATCCAGACACATTAAAGGCACTTCGTATTATTAAAAGTAATAATTTAAAATCATTGTCAAAAATTGTTATACATGAAAATGTGCACAAACAATTGCACAATATTGTATATAACATAACAAAATGGGTTATGCGCTAATATAAAAATCTGTTATAATAAAAATGCTTATTCTTTAGTGAATAATAAATATAAAAATATGCCAATTGAAAAACTTGAAGAAGATCTTCAAAAAAAAGATTCACCATTAACACAAAGACAACATGATAAAACAGTATATGATGTTTGGCAATCTAAGGAGCCTGAGGATGTGGAAAATGGAATGTGGCAAGACATAAAAGACAAAATGTTTGGTACACGTTTAAAGGCTATTACGATTGGTGGAATTGTTGTGTTTGTAATTGCATTTATTGCTTTTGTAACGGTTTCTTTTGTGTATTTGCAAAGAGGTTTCTTTGCCAGTGAACGTGTGACACTTGCTATGGAGATGCCGGACAATATTGGAAGTAATACCTTAACGGAAATTAAATTCACGTATTATAATCATAACAGAGCTAATCTTAATGATGCTCAAATTGTAGTTAAATTTGGAGACTATTTCATACCGGCAGAAAATCAAGAGAATTTTAAACGTATAAGTGATAATCAAGGTATTATTACTATAGGAACAATCAAGGGGAATAAGAAAGAAACAATTGTACTAGCTGGTCATTTTGTTGGACCGGTTGATTCTGTGGAGGATGTATCCGGAATATTGAGATATATTCCAGATCGTACAAGTACGCGATATGAAACAGAGGCAAGAGGAGCTACAACTATTACATCATCACCAATTTCAATAGATGTTCAAGCACCATCTGAAATAGTTAGTGGTAACTTAATTGATATTGGAGTTGTCGTTAAAAATACTAGTAATGATGCAATTTCTAATTTAAAATTAACAATTGAAGCACCTAAGGGTTTTTCAATATATGATGCAACACCATTTCCAACGAATGGTAAATGGCTTATTAGTACAATTGCACCACAGAGTGAACAAGTTATCCATTTACGAGGTGGTTTAAATGCACCAATAGGTACAGCGCAATTGTTTAAGATGGAGGTGGGCACACAAGAGAGTGGTGCAGAATATGTTGTATATGCAAATGAAAAATACACTCCACACATCATAGGTTCTCCAATTGTTGTGAAACAAGGAATTGATGGTAAAAATGATGATGTTGTTTATGCGGGAGATAGACTGAAGTATATTATTAAATTTATAAATAATAGTAAAGTACCACTTAGAGAAGTTATTGTTTCAGTTAAATTTGATAGTGCGGTGCTTGATTTTTCACAATTAGATCTTGAAGACAAAGGTGATTATGATGCAGACAGTAAAACAATTAAGTGGAAAGCATCTGATATTCCAAAATTGCGATTATTAAAACCTCATGAATCCGGTAAAATATCTTTTATGATTCCGGTACTTGCAAAATTACCAGTTGGTAATGTGAATGATTACAATTTTTCCGTTAAAACACTTGTCTCAATTGACAGTGATGATATACCATCCGAATTACGTGAAAATAAAACAGTATTAAGTAATGTACTTACAAAGAAAATAGGTGCAAAAGTATTGCTTAATTCGTATATCAAATACACAGATGGTATGCGTCCTCCAAAAGTTGGAGAAAAAACAAAATATACAGTAACACTTACAATCGATAATATTAATAATGATATTAGCGATAGCATGGTTACAATACCACTTCCTACACATGTTAAATTTTTGGAGGGTAAGGATGTTCAATTTAATGAGAGAACAAATGAAATTAAATGGGTAGTTGGTGATATTGTACATGGAGCAGGTATTACGAGTGATCAAATTCAAACTAGTTTTGATGTGGAAATTATTCCAAGTGTAGACCAAATTGATAAGTCACCTCTGATTTTACAACAACAGACATTGACTGCGAAAGATGTGTTTACAAGTTTGCAAGTTAAAGAAATTAGCAAACCTCTTACAACATCAGATATTCAAAATAAACAAGATGAGAATGAAGATGAAGGTGCTGTGCAACCATAATATTTTAAATATATAAATATGTTTGGATACAAAAAAAACAAAAAACAAAATACAATATACACTGGCTCATATGTTGTAAAAGATACGGATAATATAATATCTATTGCGCAGTCATATAATGTTCCATGGAAAGAACTTGCTGAAGTTAATAATATTGAGCCTCCTTACATTTTAATTTCGGGTGAGACAATAAGTGTACCTGGCAAAAATAGTGATGTTTTTACAGAAGAAGCACCTAATGCGTCTAATATTGAACCAGATAAACACTCTAAGGAGCAAACAAATAAAAACAATGTACAGGCACATCAATCAAATGGAGTTGTTGCTAACAATATAAAAACTAATACAACTACACCACATTCAACAAAAAAATCAACACAACAACAAGATGTAATAACAAATAATAAGAAGGTAGTCCGAAAAGTTACATATGCGTCTCCAAAAAATATGCTACATAGGCCATCAGCGGAACCAACTACACAATCTATTGATATTGAATGGATGCAAGATGATGAAACTGCATATTCTGAGGAAATACAATTACAGAAGAAAAAAATAAATATTAGGCTTATCATAATTAGTATATTTATTGTTGCAATAATTGGAATTATAGTATGGCGAGGTGCCATATTGTTTTTGAAACAAAAAGACAATAAAAATGTTTCTGTGCAGACTCTTATTGAAAAAAATGAAATTATAGAGAAAAATAAAGTTGAAAAAAAAGATATACCCCTTAATGATAATGACAAAAATAAACAGGATAATGAAGAGTTAATAATGGAAGGCGGTAAAGATCTTAGTCAAACAAAAGATGACGCAAAAGAGATGTCGCAGAATGAACAAAATAAAGATAAACAAAACAAAGAGAATATATCAGTGGGAGAAATTACAATACAAGTATTAAATGCAGGTGCACAAACTGGAGCTGCTGCTGATGTAACAAAAGTATTTGCAAATCATGGTTATAAAATACTTACTGCAAGAAATGCGAAAAATAGTTATAAAGGTGTCGTAATTTATTATAGTGCAAGTAATAGAGGTAATATAGATATTGTAGCAAGAGAAATAGAGCAGAAATATGGAAAGCAAAAGTATGAGGAATCTGACGAAGTTACAAAGAAATATGGAGCTGATTTTGTTGTGGTTTTAGGTTCATAGTAGAATCATAATCAAGAAATAAAAATAAAAATGAAAAAGTTTACATCAAAAGCTTATTATGCAATGCCATCTAGTTCAGTGTTGTTGCATTTGCAAACTTCAATAAATGGATTGAGTGATTTTGATGCATCCGGTCGAATTAACTCTTTTGGGAAAAATATATTGCCAAAAGCAAAAAAAACTTCGAGATTATTTCTTTTTGTAAGACAATTTAATAATCCTCTTATATATATTGTAATTTTTGCGGCGGTTTTGTCTTTTTTTATTGGACACGTAGTTGATGCGTCATTTATTATGATTGTTGTACTTTTTAATGCTATTGTGGGTTTTGTGCAAGAAGATAAAGCTGAAAAGTCTTTGAATAAATTGCAATCCAGTATGTCACAATATGCAAGAGTAATTCGTTCTGGTCAGAAAAAAAAGATATTATCGGAAAATGTTTCGATTGGTGATATTGTTGATTTGATGTCAGGAGATAAAATTGTAGCTGATGGACGCTTAATTGATGTAAATGATTTGCGTGTTAACGAGTCAATGTTGACAGGTGAGTGGATGGATGTAAAAAAGAATACGAATATTATAGATGATGATGTTCTTATTTCTGAACAGAACAACATGGTCTTTGCTGGCACTAATGTAACCAGTGGTCACGGTTTATATGTAGTCACAGCGACTGGAGTTGATACAGAAATTGGTAAAATTTCAAACTTTGTTAAAAATGAAAAAGAGCCACAGACATCATTGCAAGAAAAATTTGCAGATTTTTCAAAAAAAATTGGTTGGGCAATTTTTTCTGTAATACTTATATTTTTTGTAGTTGGAATTTTACGTGGTGAGTCAATTAGTGATATTTTTATAACTGCAACAGCTCTTACTGTAAGTGCAATACCAGAAGGACTATTACCGGCAATAACAATAGTGCTTATTTTTGGTATGCGTAGACTTGCAAAGAGTCGTGCACTTGTGCGTAAATTAAATGCAAGCGAAACAATGGGAGCAGTGACAACGATTTGTTCTGATAAGACAGGTACGCTTACGCAAGGAGAAATGCGTGTTAGTCACATTCTTACAGGTTCAAATGAACTATTTGATTTTGATGGTTGTATCAATGAAATATGTTCGATGGATAACGATTTAGCAGGACATGGAAAGGCATTGGAGATTGCTTCAATTGTGAATGATGCATACATTGAAAATCCAAATGATGAATTATCCAGAGCAATTGTGCATGGCAGACCAACGGATAAGGCATTATTGATTGCAGGAGTTCAATTTGGTATTGATATTGAAAAATTTCGTAGAGAACATAAGTTAATTGATCAAGAATTATTTAAATCACAAAAAAAATATGCAATACGTGTATATAAAATAAATAATGATAAAGTTCGTATTATGATGTTGGGCGCTCCGGAAGAAGTTCTCGATAGAGTAACACATATTGACGTGAACGATGTAAAAATGCCCATTAACTCTCAAGAAGGAAAAAGTTTAAAGAAAACATTTGAAAGATTAACATCAAGAGGATTGAGAGTACTAGCATGTAGTGAACGTATATTAACGCAAGAAACGTTTAATAGACTCAGTAAGGAAGAGCGTTATAATGATATGTCACTTGTAGGTTATGTTGCACTTAAAGATCCATTGAGGATAGGAGTTGAAGACTCTCTCAAGAAAGCAGAAAATGCAGGAATTCGTCTTGTAATCATAACAGGGGATCATCCGGCAACAGCTAGTTCCATTATGTCTGAATTAGGTCACAATGTTGCAAGGCGTAATATCTTGATGGGTGTGGATTTGAACGGATTGAGTGATAGTGAGATGCAGGAAAAAGTAAAACATACAGAAATTTTTGCACGTGTTTTACCAGAACATAAAATTCGTATAGTACGAGCATTACAAGCAAATGGAGAAGTTGTTGCCATGGTTGGGGATGGCATTAATGATGCACCGGCATTAAAAGCTTCAAATGTTGGAATCAGTGTTGGAAATGGGGTTGATATTGCCAAAGAAGTTTCCGATATTGTTTTAGTAGATAATAGCTTTAGCACTATTATAACAGCGATTGAACAAGGTCGTGTTATTTATGAAAATATTAGAAGAATTTTAATTTATCTTATAGCTGATGACTTTTCGGAATTATTTTTATTTTTTGTTGCTATGGCATTTGGTTGGCCTTTGCCATTATTGCCTTTGCAAATATTGTGGATTAATCTTGTAGAAGATAGTCTACCAAATATTGCACTTACAACGGAATATGATAATAAGGGACTCATGAGCGAACCACCAAGAAATCCACAGGAATCAATTATTACCAAAAATTATAAAAATTTTATGATCATTGTATTTATAGTGTCGGGCGTCGCTTCAGTTGCTTTGTTTTGGGGTGTGCAATATATAACCAATAATATAAATATTGCACGTACAGCGACATTTATTTTAATTGCATTTGATTCTTTGATGTTTGCATATGTGATTAGAAGTTTTAGGAGGTCTGTATTTCGTTTAGATATTTTTAATAATAAATTTATTAATATTTCAATATTCGTATCGGTGTGTTTATTGGCAATTGCAATATATGTTCCAGTTTTTTCAAGGTTTTTAGGAACAGTTCCTCTTGATATATCAATTATTACGATGATATTGATTGTGACATTTGTTGAAATGATAATATTTGAAATAAGTAAAAGAATATTGTTTATGCGTTACAAAAAAATATAATCATTTGGTTTTTTACAAGTTGTATGGTTAAATGTGTGTAGAAGATTAGTATAATTAATATATTATTTATGGTTATAAAAAATTTCAATACATATTTCTTTTTTACTTTACTAATAGGTGTAAGTATTTGGAGCTTTATGCTCATTAAACCTTTTTTAGGTGCGATTTTTATAGCAGCTTTGATAGCCGTTATTTTTTCACGTCCATATGATTTTTTGTTTGAGAAAATTCATAGTGCAACAATTGTATCTGCAATTATGTTAGTTGTTGTAATGATTACAATTATTATGCCAATTATATTTGTAGGAGGACTCATGTTTAATGAGGTTTCAGGTATTGTAGTGGAAAGCGCAAGAGAAGAATCTGTTGTGCAGGTGGTAGCGCAAAAAATTGTAAATACGCTTATTCATGCGCCTATATTTGATAGAGCATTAGATGGAGTGGAAGCTTATGTAAATGGTCCGGAAATCGGAAACACTATCAAAAATATTGCAAATAGTTCCATTTTATTTATTCAAATGGCTTACAAAAGTATTATTAATAGTACAGTTTCAATTTTTGTAATGTTTTTTACATTGTTTTATTTTTTTATTGACGGTAAACGATTTGTGAAAAAAATTATGGATTTAAGTCCAATGAAAAATACTCATGAACAAAAATTAATTGATGAATTTGTGTCTATGACACGTGCGACACTCAAAGGTACTATAGTAATAGGATGTATACAGGGAATAATTGGTGGTATTGCTCTTGTTATTGTCGGAGTGGCTTCTCCGGTTCTTTGGACTGTTATTATGATTATTTTAGGTATAATACCAGCAGTTGGTGCCGGGCTTGTAATTTTTCCAATTGCAATTATTATGTTGATACTAGGTAATATATGGCAGGGTATATTTCTATTTATTATCGGTATCTTCGTTTCAACAATTGATAATGTACTTAGACCAAAACTTGTTGGCAAAGATATGCAGATGCATTCATTAGCTGTATTTTTTGCAACTATTGGTGGATTAAAATTATTTGGCATTATTGGATTTATTGTTGGTCCAATTATTGTGGCTCTTATGTTAGCTATGTGGAAGATATATGCATTAGAATTTAAAGGGCAATTGCACAAATTTAATGCTTAAATTTGATATTTGACATGGGAAATTTGTATCAACATTTGCCAGAGCATGTAAGTCCGGTAATTTTTTCTGTAGGGAATTTATCAGTACACTGGTATTCGATTATGTGGATTATTGCATTTGGTATAGTTTATATTTTATTGCGATGGCGCATAAATAAAGGTGAGGGAAATTTTGATATTGTTTTTATACAAGATATTCTTATAAACGCATTTGTAGGGGCAATTATTGGTGGAAGACTGGGCTATGTTATTTTTTATGATTTAGGTTATTATTTAGCACATCCATTACAGATTATTTCACCGTATGATTTTGCTATTGACAAGTGGATTGGAATATACGGCATGAGTTATCATGGTGGTATAATAGGTATTTCAATTGCATTGGCATGGTCTGCTTATAAAAATAAAAAAGATATTATTACAATTTTTGATTTCATTGTGCCTGCTGTACCTTTGGGATTTATGTTTGGGCGTGTTGGTAATTTTTTTAATGGGGAATTGGTTGGTCGTGTAACAACATCTCCATTTGGAATGTATTTTAATAATGAGAGTGTGTTAAGACATCCTTCACAATTATATGAAGCCTTTTTTGAAGGACTGGTATTATTTGTAATTTTGTGGCCTTTGCGTAATTATAAATTGCAAAAAGGTATGTTAGGTGTTTTATATCTGATAGGGTATTCAATGATGCGATTTGGGGTAGAATTTTTTCGTGAGCCAGATGAACAACTGGGTTTTGTTGTATCTATTTTTACGATGGGGCAAATATTGTCGGTCGTTATGTTTATTGTAGGTATTTGTATATTTCTCTTATTAACAAATAATAAAATAGGTTTTTGTAAGTAGATATGGTATAATAATATTTGCTGATGATGTTGAATTAAGATCGTATTATTTTTTATGCAAAAACGGGTGAACAAAATAAAAAAGAATATTGGTGACAGTGTAATAGTTAAAAAACGGAGGAAATATAATCAGCGATTATCTGAATTACACGAAGTCACAAAAAATAATTGCGACAAAAATATCCAATTTTTATTACTTGGAGGAGAACGTACAGAGTTTTTTGTTACGGAAGATTCACGCAAGTATATTTTAGAGAAACAGCAGTGTGAAAACGATATCAAATGTGAGTATGTTGATTCACGCGGTTATTTTGATAGTTTACACGTTCGTTATATTAAGACATATTCTGCAAGAGAATTACAGCAGAAACATATTGTTTCAGAATTTAGGAATGTAAAGAATATTACTTCGTCGTTTCGTATGGCACTTAAACTTGATATGTCTCCTTTACGTATGTGGCAAGTCTCACTTGCGGGTGCGGTACTTTTTGGTATGGTCTCGATGAGTATGATTTATAGAAATTTAGGACAAAATGCATTTGCAAAAACAGCTGAAAATACTATAAATGGCACAAATGATAAGATTGCCGAGTTGGTTATACAGGGAAATCAAAATAAGAATTTAGAAAGGAAAATAGAAAATGAATCTGGCACAGTAAAAATCGAAGAAAAAAAAGATGCAAATAAGAGTGGTGTAGAAAAAAAGAAAGCATTTACAGAGATGACAAACAATAAAGAGAATGAAGAGATTGTGCTAAATAATATACAAAAAGATGTTCACAGTGAAATATCGTTGGATAATAAAAATATAGAAAAAAAAGAAGATAAGGTTGGTGTTAAAAAAAGTGCAAAACAGCTGATTGATAGTGCACAAAACAAGCAGGGTAAACAAGTAAAAGATGAGAAAAGTATTAAGGTTGAAGAAGAGTATTCATTGGAACGTAGGGCAAGAGAAATGGTTGAAGGGTATCCGATTGAAAAAATGTTACCTTATATCCTTCAACAAGATCCGGAAGTGGCAAAGTATTTAATTGCAATAGCAAAACAGGAGAGTCAATGGGGTAAACGTGTGCCAGTGCTTAATGGACAGGATTGTTATAATTATTGGGGATACAGAGGTAAAAGAAGGCTTATGGGTTCAGGGGGTCATACTTGTTTTAATTCTCGTAAAGATGCAGTGGAAACAGTTGGAAAACGTGTTCATGAACTTATTTATAAATATAATCGTACAACTGCGAAAAGGTTGATAGTGTGGAAGTGTGGTAGCACATGTGCAGGTCATTCACAAGCTGGAGTTGATCGTTGGATTGGAACAGTTGATTCTTACTACACTCGGTTATCAAAGTGATTTTGATGATATAAAAAGATGTTCTTAAAAACCCTTTAAATAAAGGGTTTTTAGGACTATTGACAAACTTATTTATAAGAGTATACTCGTATTTGTGTGTAATTTCTACACACTTCTTTATTTCTCGTATTTAAATTGTTTGTAAAAATGATTGATAGTGCGATTTAATAAATATAGGGGTTTTATTCGTAAAATATATTATGATTATTAATGATGAACCACTACCGATAAAGCGTCTAATTGTAGGGACGCAAAAGATGATTAAATCATCACTACATAAATCAAGTTCTTTTCTAATGCACAACATATATTTTGTACTTACAGGACTGATAGTAATTGTTATTGGGAGTTTTTATTTTGTAGACACAGTTTCTTCCCAGATTGAGAAGGAGGTTGTTTCACAAAATTTGCAGAGATATAATGCATGTATTTTTAGTAAAAAACTTACGAATAATATCATCAATGATTCTATTATTGGCACTGATGAAGACTGTATGGCGTTGAGTGCTGTTGGGAAGATTTTTGATTCAAAACAAGATATTATGACGCAAGAAATTGCAACAATACTTGAGGGAACTCCAATGCAAGAGATGGCACCATATATTGCAACTAAGGATCAAAAAGTTGCAGCACTTATTGTGGGAATTGCAAATATTGAAAGTCAGATGGGCAAACATGCCCCATCAAAAAATGGCATTGATTGCTATAATTATTGGGGATACAAGACACAAGGTTCACGTGGTCAAGCAATGGGACATGCATGTTTTGGATCACGAGAGGAAGCAGTCGATACAATTGCAAAAAGACTTGAACATTTTGTCTATGACACAAATCGTGATACGCCTGCAAAAATGGTTTATCCATGGAAATGTGGTGGTAGTTGTGCATCGCATTCGCCAGAAAGTGTATCAAGATGGATTGGCGTGGTAAGTATCTACTACAATCAAATAATAGCAATTGATGACGATGAAAATACACAATCTAAAACAAAATTTTTATCAAGAAAATAAACAAAAGACGTCTGAAATACGACGTCTTTTTTGATTGTAGTGACAGGTCGTGACCTGTCACTACAGCAATGATAATGTTATAGTGAGGATATGAAAAATAATAATAAACAAAAATTCCTTTGGGGTGTGGTAAATATTGGTCAACAAACAGAAGGGTCCAATAAAAATAGCAATTGGGATAGTTGGGCTAGGCGTGGTCAAGTACCGTATATTGGTTGTGCAAATAATTATTGGAACGCATACAAAAAATATTATAATCTTGTAGATGAGTTGGGTTGTAATAGTATGCGTATTACAGTTGAATGGTCACGGATTGAACCTGTAGAAGGGCAATTTGATATAAAAGCAATACAGCAATATAAAAATATTTTAAAAGATTTACATAAACGACGAATTACTACTGTTGTTGGTTTGTGGCATTGGAGTGTGCCAATGTGGTTTGAGCAAAAATATGGCATGCACAATTCGCAAACTGTTAAATTATTCTTACGATTTGTTGCACATGTTAGAGATGAGCTTGGTGATTTAATTGATTATGTTGTTGTATTAAATGAACCATCTGTTTATATTGGGACAAGTTATGTGCACGGTATTCGTCCACCGTTTTATAAAAATTATTTTAGAGCATTAAAAACTGCGTATAATTTATTATGTATACATAAGAAAACATATATATTATGGAAAAAGAAGTTCCCAAAAAATCAGGTAGGATCAACATTTTTATATAATGATGAAAGAGGAAGAGACAATTCTTTTTTGCAAAAAATGTATATATTTACAAAGCGTTTTTTACAAAATGAATATATGATACGTATGGTATATAATACAAGTGATTATATTGGTATAAATTATTATACCAGTAATAAATTTTATTTTGGTAAAAGTGGAGGACGATTAGGTTGGCATGGTACTAATAATTGGCATTCTCCAAATGTGTGGAAAATTTTTGCAAGTGGGTTGTATCATGTACTTGTGCGTGTGAGAAAGTATCGTAAACCGATAATTATTTTGGAAAATGGTAAGCCAACAAATCTAGGTATTGATGATAAAGATAGACAAGAATTATTGCAAGAAACAATTGATTATATGCAAAAAGCGATTGATGAAGGAATAAATGTTATAGGGTATTTTCATTATAGTTTATGCGATAGTTATGAATGGAATAGTGGATATAATTTTAAATTCGGTTTAGTGGAGGTTAATCGTAAAACTGGAAAACTTACAAAGCGGAAAAGTTTTTCTTTATACAAAAAAATTATTAAAAATAATACCAATGTATAGTTGACAATGTAAAAAGCCATGATAATCTTAATGTGTATAATAAATATTTCGTAATATTCTACTAAAGGGAGAAAAGAACAGTGATTACGATAGAAATTCATGGTTTAGGAAGAGAAAGAGCGGAGAATTTGTGCGTGCGTATTTTAGAAAGTATTTCTAATATTGCGTGGATTGATAAAAATTTGATTGCCGTGGAGATATATAACACTAATATAAGAAGTTATAGTAACAAAGAAAGACCACAACTACGTCTATTGACGAGTTATTCTGAAGTAAAAAATTTCGTAATTATTGGTCAATTAACAAAATTAGAACTTCCTATCTATATACTGCGTACGCAAGTATTTGATGGCAAGGTTTAATTTGATGAAAAAGTACGTTGCTTATCTTTTATGCAAAAAGGTAAGCACTTTAATTTTATATAGTATAATGAATGATATGAAATTAAGAATAATTACAATTGGAGAGCCAAAATTGTCTTTTGCAAAAGAAGGATTTTCAGAATATACAAAGAGATTAAACACATTTCATAAAATAAACATAGTGCATTTGAAGGATAGTGTAAATGATGAAAGAATATTATCAGAAATTAATGATACGTTTTGTGTTGCATTGGATGAAAAGGGTAAAGAATTTAGTAGCAAAGAATTGGCGCATTTTTTGGATGAAAAAGCTGTACAGGGTGTGGGTGAGATGTGTTTTGTCGTGGGTGGTCCCAATGGACATGGTGACGAGATAAGAGGTAGAGCTGACAAGCTTTGGAGTCTTGGTAAAATGACATTGCCACATGACTTGGCGATGGTTGTGTTGTCGGAAGCATTGTACAGAGCTAGTACGATAAATATGAATCATCCATATCATAGAGATTAAATTACGTGGGAACAGTGCCTGTGTGCCTGTCCGTTGATAAAATAAAATTTGTTGTATGAAAAAAATTGGAAGATATATCTTGTATTCTGTTATTTTTGCAATGATTATTGTAGGTGTTTCGCGGTGGCGTGTTGTGTCTGTGAGTGAGGATTATATTTTTAGTTCAAATGAAATTGAAAAGATAGAGAAATGTCAAAATGTTTTATTATTAGGTGCAAAAGTAAAATTTGACGGAACGATGAGTCCAATTCTTAAAGAAAGGGCAATGGCGGTTGAGGAACTATACAACAATGATAAAGTGTGCAAAATTATTATAAGTGGTTATAAAGAGGTAGGGGATGATTATATATATGATGAAGTAAGTCCTGTTAGGCAGTATTTTGTAAATCAAGGAATTCCTGAAAATATTATAAGTAGTGATTATGCAGGTGTTGATACATTTACAAGTTTGAAAAATACACAAGATATATTTGATTTAGATAATGTGGTTATAGTGACACAAGGATTTCATTTGCCCAGAGCGGTTTATATCGGACGCACACTTGGGCTTGATGCGAGGGGATTTGTAGCATATAAATTTCCATATCCAACCAAAACTGGAATGTACAAAGATATTGTAAGGGAATGGCCAGCGGCCCTAAAAGCTGTGTGGCAGAGTGAAATAATTAAAAATTAAGAATTAAAAATGAAAAGTTCACGCAGAAGAGAATTATATCAAAGATCAAAAAAGGGTACTGAAGATACTGTTGTAGTTGAAGGTATTCATGCTTTTAAACATGCAGTGCGATTTGGTGCAGAGTTTGTGGATGTTGTAACAAATGATAAAAATTTTGTGATTGATTTGATGAGTAAAATTGCGACAGATGCTGATGTAGAAAATGTAAAAAAGTATGTTGTAGAAATTGATCAAAAATTATTTGATGAAATTACAACTGATTCATTGCGAACGGGGATAACAGCACTCGTAAAAAAACCGATAGAAAAAAAGATAAATGATGAAAAGGGTATAATTGTATTTTTGGAAAATCCACGAGATATTGATAATGTAGGCGCTGTTATAAGAGTTGTTGCCGGTGCCGGTGCTAGTGCGGTATGTGTGAGTGGTGAAGTAAATCCGTGGCATTTGTATGCTATTAGGGCAGGTGCAGGATTACAATTTGCACTGGATGTAAAACATATTGGAAGTATTGATGAAATTTCAAATGGACGTAAAATATATGCACTCGATGCTTGTGGAAAAAATATGAAAAAAATTAAGATAGAAAAAAATGCAATTTTGGTCTTTGGTACAGAACGCGGTGGTATAAGTGAGAAATTAAAAAAACAAGCAGATAAAATCATTTCTATCCCAATGCAAACGGGAGTATCAAGTTTGAATCTGGCAACGAGCGTATCTGCAGTACTTTATGGGGGTAATTTTATATAAGACAATGATTGTAAAGAAAATAGATATTATTTGTTGTAGATTTTGCACTTTTAATTGACTGTAATTATAAATAGCGTATTATAAGTTTATGACAAAACAATTTATAAAGACAATTGAAGAAATTAAAATAATGCGTGCGGGTTGTAAAATTCTTGCTGGTGTTATGGATAAATTGGAGAAAAAAGTTGATGTTGGTGTAACTGGTTTGGAAATTGATGACTTGGCTGAGCAACTTATTCGTGAGGCCGGATGTAAACCTGCATTCAAAGGATATGGTGCAGAGGCAGGCATTCCTTTTCCTGCGACTATTTGTTTTTCTCTTAACGGGGAAATTGTGCATGGTATTCCAACCGAAAGGAAAATTTGTAATGGAGATGTAGTTAAGATTGATATTGGTCTTGTGTATAAGGGATATTATGCAGATATGGCACGGTCCTTCTTGGTTGGTAACACATCTGATGAAGCAAAAAAATTAGTACAGACAACGCAGAAAGCGTTCTATAAAGGACTTGCTACAATTAAAGATGGTTCAACACTTATCGATTTTGCTTCAGCTGTGCAAGCATATGCACAAGGACAGGGATATAAAATGGTAAAAAACCTAGTAGGTCATGGAATAGGCAAACAATTACATGAGGCACCACAAATTCCAAATTATGTGGATAAAAACACAAAAAATTTTGTTTTTTATGAAAATATGACAGTTGCACTTGAGCCAATGGTTAATGTTGGAACAGAAGAAAATGAAATAGCCCAAGATGGTTGGACATTTATTACAAGTGATGGAAGTCTATCAGCTCATTATGAAAACACAGTTTTAGTAACAAAAAATGGAACAGAAATTTTAACGCAAATATAAGGTAATTATGATACTTGGTATTGACTGGGGACAAAGAAAAATTGGATTAGCGATTGCCGAAGAAGAAATTGCAATTGCATCCGCATTGGCAACTTTGGAAAATAATAATGAGATTTTTGAAAGACTTTTAGAAGTTGCAAAAGAGTATGAAATTACAAAAATAATCATAGGCAAAAGTAGTCATTTATCGCAAGATGATAATGTAGAAAAAATAGAAAAATTTGCAACTACGTGCATGGAAAAGTGTGACGTAAAAATCGTGTTTGAAGAAGAAATGTTTTCTACTAGAGAAGCTCATGAAAATTTAAAAAAAGCAGGCAAAAAAAGAATTAGTGAAAAAGATGATGCTGAGTCAGCTAGGATTATACTACAACAGTATTTGGACAATCATTAATTTGCACATGATATTGCATGTATAAAAATACACAAAATAAAGAATGTATAGTATAATAGAGTTGTAAATAAGTAAGTCGAATGTAGTCGATGTTTTTGGTTTTATATGGAAAAAATAGAATTGTCAATCATTATACCCGCATATAAAGAAAGTGAAAGAATTGGTAGAAACTTGTTGGAAATAAAAAAATATGTGGAAGACAAAAAGTTGTCATATGAGATTTTGGTTGTTGTAGATGGTTCACCAGATAATACTGCGGAAATTGCCAGAGGATTTGGAGAACAAATTAAAAATTTGCGTATTATTGATAACAAAGAAAATCATGGAAAAGGTTATGTTGTGAGACAAGGATTACTTGAGGCTAAAGGTAAGTATAGAGTATTCCTTGATGCAGATGGTTCAACTTCAATTACACATATGGATAGGGCTTTGAAGTTGTTAAATGATGGTGCGGATGTTGTGGTTGGTTCACGGGATATAGAAGGTGCATATATACAGATTCATCAGCCTAAGTATAGAGAAATTATGGGAGATATGGGAAATTGGCTTATTCGAAGTGTTTTAGGATTATGGCAGTATCCTGATACACAATGCGGTTTTAAAGTGCTTACTGCTCAGGCTGCAGAACAGATAGCTTCAAGGATGGTAGTTGACAGATTTGGGTTTGACTTTGAGCTTATTGTTTTGGCAAAAAAGATGGGATTTAATGTTGTGCAATTACCTGTACGATGGCTCAATGAAGAAGGTTCAACAGTAGGACTTACCGGACCTAATGGTTTTATACAGGTACTTATAGACTTATTCAAAACGAGAATACGTTTATGGACTGGAAAGTATAATATAAAAAACAAATAAAAATAAGAATTAATATAAAAATTGTAAGTGTCACATATTTGGTACGAAACAATTTAATGAGGTAAATGATTAATGTGCAAATAGAAAAAAAGGAGGAATTGGCAAATGAAGCTCAATTGCGTCATGATATTTTGCGTGATGAATGGGTAATTATTGCTGATAAGCGTGGAAAACGACCAGATGATTTTGTAATAAAGGATGAGAAACAAGAATATGATATAGAGTCAGATATTTTTGCTAATCCAGAAAAAACTGGTCAGGAGGAGGATGTATTGATTTATAAAGATGATAATAACGAATGGACAACACGTGTATTTCCAAATAAATTTCCTGCAGTAGAAAATATTGATAACAAAAAAGATATTTCTGAAGGTCCCTACAGTGCTATGACAGCAATTGGTAGTCATGAAATTGTTGTGACGCGTGATGGACGTAGAACTTTTGCACTACTGGAACAAAGTGAACTTGCAGAAGTTATTGATGCATATCGTGAAAGATATGTTGAACTAATGAATGGTAAAAGTGTAAATAGTATTTCCATATTTCATAATCATGGCAAAAAGGCGGGAGCTTCTATTTTGCATCCACATTCACAAATTATCACATTACCGGTAACCGTACCGGCTGTTATGCGAGAAATTGACGCTTGTCGAGAATATACAAAAAAAACAAAAGAACATCTTTTTGAAGTAATGGCAGAACATGAGCTTGAAAGGGGGAGTAGAATTGTCTATACAAATGATAAATTTGTAGTATATTGTCCATTTGCATCATCACGTGCTTTTCAAATGCGTCTATTACCAAGAGAACCGCAGCCATATTTTGAGCGGTTAACTCCAAGTGATGAGATGTTTATTGCTGATGCACTTTTACATGCACTCAGAGCTTTATATGATACTTTGGATGATCCGGATTTTAATTATTATATTCACACATCTCCATGTGATGGACAGGTTTATGATGAGTATAGTTATCACATTGATATTTTTCCACGAACACATGTTTACGCAGGATTTGAATTTGCAACAGATATTGAAATAGTACCAATTGCACCGGAAAAAGCTGCAGAAGTATTGAGAAAATCGTTAGAGTCATTTCCTGCGATATAATTTTACAATTTTAGTTTATTATGAAAGAAAAAGTTATAGAGATGTTTGTAGGATTTCCGGATAGCGTTGCCACGGTTTTAATTGCAATGATTCCAATTACAGAATTAAGAGCATCAATCCCAATAGCGATTACGCAATTTAGTATGAATCCGGTTATTGCAATGGGGTATTCGATACTTGGTAATGTTATTGCGGGCGCAATTGTTCTTGTTTTTGTAGAAAAAGTTTTGTATTTGTTTTTGGCACAATCGGATATGTTAAAAAGTTTGTGGCAGAAATATATAGATAGAATTCATAAAAAGAATAAAGAAAAATTTGAAAAATGGGGAGCTGTTACATTAGTGGTTTTTGTAGCCATACCACTTCCAATGACAGGAATATTTACGGGAGCGGTGGCGGCATCAATTTTTCAAATACCATTCAGACAAGCTTTTCCACTGTTGGCTGTTGGCTCAGTAATATCTGGTATTATTGTAACATTGATTACAGTTGGTGCAACAAATATTATTTAATTTTAAATTTAGAGTGATATGCAAAAATTGATTGTAGGAAATTTGAAAATGAATATGGAAAATGTATCACAAAGAGATTCTTATTGTAAGGAGTTTTTGGAGGAGTTCAGAGATATAAAAACCAATAATCATGTTGCTGTATGCCCACCTATTGTGTATTTGGAATATTTTTATAAAACATTACACAAGACAGGTGTGAGTATCGGTGCTCAGGATTGTTTTTGGGAATTGTATGGTAGTTATACCGGGAACACATCCCCAAAAACAATCAAATCAATTGGTGCTGAATTTGTAATTTTGGGCCATAGTGAAAGGCGAACTTATAATCACGAAACAAATGAGGATGTGGCGAGGAAAGTCTTGATGGCTCTTCGTACAGATTTAATGCCAATTGTTTGTGTTGGATTTGTTAGTGTCGGAGATGAGATGAATAATGTAAAAGAACAGGTTGAAATAATTACAAAGAATTTTTCTAAAGCAGAAATACAAAATATAATATTTGCATACGAACCAATGAGTGCAATTGGTAGCGGGAAAACACCATCTACTGATGAAATACATACAATGGTCATGTATATTCGTTCAATTATTTCAGCGACACATGGTAAAGAGTGCGCTGAAAGTGTTGGGATATTATATGGCGGAAGCGTAGTGGCAGAAAATGTAATAGCGTTATGTACAAAAGCATATGCTGATGGCGTGTTGGTAGGCGGTGCGAGTTTATCTCCCAGAAAGTTTGCACAAATAGTAAGAATGCTTAATTAAAAATATTGGTAAATGGTATATTATTGAGTAGTAAATATCCTACTCACTACCTACTAATTACTAATCAATAAATAATTATGAAACAAACAAAAATAGCTATAAATGGATTTGGTCGAATAGGGCGAGCAGCTTTTCGCATTATTTCTGACCGAGATGATTGTGAAGTGGTTGCAATTAATGATTTAACAGACAATAAAACATTGGCACACCTTTTGCAATATGATAGTGTGTTTAGAAAATATGATAAAGATGTTACTTTTGACGAAGAAAATATCATAGTTGATGGGAAAAAATATTTTACAATAGCTGAGCCGGAGCCGGTGAAATTACCTTGGGGCGAAAAAGATGTAGATGTTGTGTTGGAGTGTACCGGATTCTTTGTTAAAGATGGTACAGCGTATGGGCATATTGATGCTGGCGCAAAACGTGTTGTAATCTCAGCACCTGCAAAAGGAGAAGGAGATGTTCAAACATATGTAATTGGTGTGGAGGAGCCAACGGAAGAATCAACGCATGTGATTTCTAATGCATCATGTACAACAAATTGTATTGCACCGGTAATGAAAGTGATGGATGAAGTATTTGGTGTGGAAAAATCTTTGATGACAACAGTGCACTCATATACATCAACTCAAAAACTACAAGATGGTCCGGCAAAAGATTTACGTAAAGCGCGTGCTGCGGCACAAAACATTATTCCAACAACTACAGGTGCAGCGATTGCAGCAACAAAAGTATTGCCACAATTGGAAGGGAAATTTGATGGAATGGCAATGCGCGTACCAACAATTGATGCATCAATTTCTGATATAACCATAATTACAAAACAAAATGTAACGGAAAAAGAAGTTGCAGATGCTTTCATAAGAGCGTCAGCTGGTGAATTAAAAGGTGTCTTGGGTGTTACTGATGATAATCTTGTATCAAGTGATTTTATTGGTAATCATCATTCTACAATTGTGGACCTACCGCTAATAAAAGTGGTAGGAGGTAATTTAGTAAAAGTAGTAGCATGGTATGACAATGAATGGGGCTATGCAAATCGTCTTGTGGATATGGCAGTTAAATATAGTAGTACAATTGTGTAGTATACAAAAGCGAGACATAACCTCGCTTTTTTTATTGTAAGTATGTTATAATAAAAAAAGATATAAAATAATAAAATAAATATTATGAAGAAGATATTTTTTGTATTAACATTTGTATTGCTATTGTGTACAACGAGTAATATATTTGCACAAGGTGATGCTACACATAAACAAGCAACCGTTGTGTCAAATACAAATGTGTATGATGCATACATTTCTGCGCAGTTGCAAGATAAAATGACTGTTGAATTTACTGTGCAAAATGATTTTGATAGAGTGCAAGGTGATATTCATTATGATGTACGTTTGTACGAAAAAAATACAGGTGCACACACAGGTACATTAGCAGATCGTTTTACGAATAATGATGTATTTTCATTGGCACCACAGCAAAGTGTACACAAAACAGTAGAATATTCATATCCCGGTAATCTTAATGGAGATTATGATGTGTGGGTTTTTGTGTATACAACTGCTAATCGTGAGCTAGGCTTTGCAAAAGCCGGTACGATATCTGTGCAAGGCACAAAGCAAACTGTGCAAATAGATAAACAAAAATGTTTTTTGTCTATAGAGGGTGTGGATGAGAAGTTTGATTTATTGCAAGGTGTAGATATCAATGCGCAAAAGGAAAAATTATTATTAACATGTACTATATTAAATGATAGTGATGTACAAACTATCACAACACAGTATAAAACTACACAACAAACACAATATGGCAAAGAAATAAAAACTAATGATAATAATTATACATTTACAATACAAAAAAACGAAACAAAGGATGTTGTATTTTTTGTACCAATGCCAGTAGAGAAGAAACCCGGTGCATATGATACTGTTCTTACATTGTATAATACAGAACATAAAAAAATAGATGCTGTGCGATTTCATTATGTTATACAAGGAGAGAGTGCATCAATACAATCCATTCATTTAAATCAAAGTTCTTATAAGAAAGGAGATCGGATGATTATTGACATTGCATGGTCTGGTTCTGCTGATACTTTTGATGGTTCACGTGTAAATCAAAAAGAAATAAAAAATATCATAGATAATAAGGAAAATGTTTCTAGTTTGCTAAATAAGGAAAATTATATAATGAAAGTTAATGTGGTTGATGATGATGGCAGTTTGTGTATTGAAGATATTGAGCAAAAATTAAATACAACACGAAATGTTGTTATAAACAAAACTGCTATACATAATTGCAATGTGCCACATGTATCCGCAACAATTCTTGATGATAATGGAAGTATTTTGGCAAAATACAGTATTCCATTTGATGCACAGACGCAAAATGTTCACAAAGAACAGACAAAAAATGATTTCAATAATATAAAACACAAATTATCTTTAAAGTTGCTTTTAATGATAATAATTGCCATATTGCCAATTATTATACTTATTATATTTTTATTTAGAAAACGAAAGTTGCCTGTAGGTATATTTCTTGCAATGTTTTTAATACCGGGATTTTTATTGCAGTTTAATGTAGCTGAGGCAGTAAAATTAGAAATGGATTATGTATGCAGGAGTTGCAATGATACAAATGGATGTAATAAAGGAGCTAAACTGCACCCCGTGTATAATATGTGGATGTATCCTTATGATGGGTATGAGAATTTAAAGTGTAAACCAAATGCTAATGATATTAATTGGTTTAATGGAGGACGTGTGTTGCCAGTTACGGGGGATAGTGGTGAAGCAGTTGTTGTTACTGATAAAACAACATATACACCTGGAGAAAAAATTACTGTATCGGCAACTGGTGCGTACACAGTAAAGTGTAGTAATAGTGCACCTGTAATTATTGCAGCACGAATTGATAGTAATCCATGGACAGAAATTATTCATGAAAAGGTTGCTGGTGATAATGTGAATTATAATAAATATAATCTTACTCCAAAATCAAAAGATTTTGGTTTACCAAATGATTGTGGTCCGCATGTTCTTGATATATATTTTCGTCTTACGCATGGTGGTATAATGACACGATACAGTAGTATTCCATTTACGATAAACTGCTCTGTAAATGCAAAACTTTCGGCAACGGCAAGTAATTGTGCGGTATCGGAACCTGGTGATCCGGATAGTGGGAGAGGCACGGCAGTAGCAACAATATCAGATGTAACTGGTAACGCGACAGGCGCTATAAATTATCAATTTAAGTGTGGTGCACAAAATTGGACAGCATGGACAACTGCAAATCAGTACACATGTCATTTTGATGAACCTGGTACGTATGTGATTCGTGGAAAAGTGAAACGTGGCACTACAGAATCTGATACAACACCTGTTGCGGTAAATGTTGATATTCCGGAATGCTCGCTTGATGGCAAATGTACTTCCGCAAGTCCATATACATACAACGCAAATCAAACGACATGGCCTGCAGGGGCAAGTAATTCAACATATTTTTGCGAAAGTGGCACACCAACAATTACACCAACACAAAGTAACTTCCCAAATTACGGTCAGACGGTAACATGGGACTGTATAGGCAAAAACGGAGGCACATCAACACAAAATGGTGCATGCAAAGCAATACGTAAAAGACCAAAAGCAGAATGTAAAACTGGATATGAAGATAATAATCAAAATCAAAATATTATTACGAATACTGAACCAACTAACACAAGTAATTTGTGTAAAAGTGGCGTTTTTTCTTGGAATAATCCAAAACTTGGTAGTGATGGCTGGTGGCATTGGCAATGTGAACATGATCCACAAGCAAATCCACGAACAGTTAATTGCAAAGCTCCAACATGTCTGGCAAACATGCCAATAAAATACACAAATCCGGTAATCATCTCAAATAACATGAAAACAAACATATCGATTTCTTGTCCAAATACTTGTTGCAAAATCCACAATACTACAAAAGGTAGTATTCCAGAAA
>JALVPE010000101.1 GCA_027031945.1 Candidatus Moraniibacteriota bacterium | reverse complement strand
GATTTTGCATTAGATATTTTTTGTAGAATGATTGAACAACCCAAAAAATATATGTCTAAAGAAACAGAAAAATTTGCAAAGAAAAAAGACTATCAAAATCTTTTGGTGTGGTTTGAAGAGTTTTATCCAGAATTATTTGATTTTGAAAATTTAGACAAAAGATTAAATTTATATTCTATTGAACATGACTTGAAAGATATCATAGGATGGCCAAGTGCAAGTGAGCCTAAAGAACAGATTGCAAAAATTGTCGGATATAAGATTTAAAATAACATGGAAAGATATTTCCCAAAACAATAATTTGTTCAATATAAGAAGTCATGTTATTATTACACTACGATACTACGTAGTATCGTAGTGTAATATTTTTAAATAAATTTATGTCTAGAGTGCAGTTAAATAATATAGACCCAGTTGAACGCAAAAAGATTATTGGAGATTTGTTTGATATTGTGACGAATTTAAAAACAAAAAAGGAGACTGTAGGTTTTATGATGGGGCTTTTATCTCCTAGTGAAATATTGATGCTTGCTAGGCGTGTACAAATTGCTCAAATGTTATTAGAAGGTAAAAGCTATAAGGAAATTAGTGCAGAAATAAAAGTTAGTGAAGGTACGGTAGCTTCTGTTGCGAGATGGCTTTATGATGAAAATAATGAATTATTTAAAAAACAAATTTATAGTCATCAACGTAAAATTGGTAAAAATAAGACCAAAAAATATTATGATAACATCTTAAGTCCTTACGGACAATTAAATGCCTTAAAAGATATAATAAATAGTAAAATGTAGTCTACTACGATACTACGTAGTATCGTAGTGTGGCTTAGGTTAATAATATAGAAAAATGAAACTTATAGATTCGCATGCGCATGTGCATGATTCAAAATTTGATAAAGATCGTGATGAGGTTATTCAGAGGGCTGTTGAAAGTGGTGTTAGTCAGATTATTACTGTAGGCACAAATGAAGAAACCTCTTTGCAAGCAATTGAATTGGCAAAAAAATATGATAATATTTTTGTAACTGTTGGCTTGCATCCACTTCATCTTTTTGAATGTAGTGAGTGTGGTGAAGAGGAGCAAATTTTTGAAGAGTTTGATTATAAAAAATATTTACAATTAGCTAGTAATGGCAATGTTGTGGCAATTGGTGAGGTAGGGCTTGATTATCATCATTTTGGCACAAATGATGATGTAGAGAAAATCAAAGAAAAACAAAACAAAGTTCTGATTAAATTTATTAAAATTTGTAACGAAGTAAATAAGCCAATAGTAATTCATTGTTGGGATGGTTATGATGAATTGTTGGAAATTTTAGGTAGTAACATTGTTGAAAAACGAGGAGTAATTCACAGCTATATAGGAAGTTGGAAAAATGCACAGAAGTTTACCACACTCGGGTATAAAATTGGATTAAATGGCATTGCAACGTATGGTGAGTCTTATGACAAACTTATACGCAACATAGATTTGGAAGATTTGTTGATTGAAACTGATGCACCTTATCTGCCACCTAGACCTCTGCCACGAGAAAATAGATGTGAGCCAAAAGATGTAAAATTGGTTGCTGAGAAAATTGCAGATGTAAAAAATATGAATGTGGATGATGTAGCAAAACAAATTACAAAAAACATTAAAGAATTATTTGATATATAAAATATGAGCATAGAAAATCCAGTATCACAATTAGAGATAGATGAATTATCTGAGTTAGAATTAGCTGATAAATTTGAATATGAAAGGGATGGATTTGAGGCATTTTATAAAAGACGTGAATTACTTGGACCACATAGCGAAGTTGTAGAGGCAATAGATATGGTTAAAAACAAAGAAAAGGCTTTAGAAATAGGTCCTGGTACACATAATGAGGTAAGGTATATGATTGAACAAGGATTTCATGTGACAGCAATTGGTCCAGATAATACGGATAGATACTCAAGGGATATAGATGAAAATAAACTAACATCATTACAGGGTGATATAACAAATTTTAATTTTGAAGCAAATCAGTTTGATTTTATAAATGCATCATTGGTTTTTCCATTTATTGATAAAGAAAAATGGCAAAGTGTTATAAGTGGTCTAAAAAAAGCACTAAAAAGTGAGGGTGTGTTTGTGGGTATATTTTTTGGTGAAAATAGTATTATGGTAACAAAAGAAAACAATGCATCAACTAATGTTGATGAAATTAGATCTTTTTTTGAAGATGGTTTTGAAATTAAGAAATTGGAAGAGTTAGGTCCTAAATCTAGTCCAAAGGGTATGTATCACAGTATTGTAGTTATTGCAAAGAAGGAATAATATTTGTATTGTGTGATATTTATACAAATTATAAACATAATAACAAAACATACAATATGTGGTATGTTTTTATTTTATTTAGACACAAGTAGCGGTGTTGACGCTATGTTGTGAGGTGGTATAATTATAAACCCGATATAATTATTAATAATAAAATATATGACAGAGCAATATGAGGAAGATGTGATTTTTGAATCATGTTTTAATAATCGACCTGTAATAGGCGAGAAAGTAATTGACCGTGAATTTATGGTTTATCAATCAAATAAATTCACAAAGAAAAAATTATCTAATTTATATAAAAATAAATGGCTAGTGCTTTTCTTTTATCCTGCAGACTTTACTTTTGTTTGCCCTACAGAATTAGAAGACTTGGCTAGTGTTTATCCAAAATTAAAAAAGATGGGTGTTGAGGTGGTAAGTGTATCAACTGATACCGAGTTTACACATAAGGCGTGGCATGATTCTTCAGAAGCAATTGGTAAAGTTAAATTTCCAATGGCAGCTGATCCTACAGGACAACTTTGTCGTGATTTTGGCGTAATGATTGAGGAAGAAGGTCTAGCGCTTCGTGGAACATTTATCATAAATCCAAAAGGAGAATTAAAAGCTATGGAGGTGCATGATAATAGTATTGGACGAGATGCTAGTGAATTAGTAAGAAAAATTCAAGCAGCTCAATTTGTAGAGAAAAATAAGGGTCAAGTTTGTCCTGCAAAGTGGACACCCGGAAAAAAGACTCTAAAACCGGGAATTGACTTGGTAGGTAAAATATAAGCAATTATCGTTTATATACAAATAGGGGGCATCTGCACATAAGCAGGCAGTTGCCTCTTCTTTTGACCCCAAAATTCTTTGTAGATTATTAATTACTAAAATACTGATAAAAATGACAATTAAAAAAATAGAAAAAAGAAATAAAGAAGTTGTGGATTTTGATAGAAAAAGAATTGAAATTGCAATTGAAAAAGCTTGCATTGAAGTTGGTGAATTGGATAAGGAATTTATAATTTCCTTAACAAATGAAATTATTCATGATTTGGAACAATCTTTTGATGATGATTGTGAGGAAATGATGCCAACAGTAGAAGATGTGCAAGACGTAGTTGAAAGACATTTGGTAAGTGCAAATAAGTATGAAGTTGTAAAGGCTTATATACTTTATCGTGCAAAACAAAGTGAAGAACGTGCAGAAAAAGAACAAAATTTACAAGAACAATTTGAACAACACACCTTAAAAGTAATTAAGGATAATGGTAAACGGGAAAATTTTAATGTTAATAAAATCAAAAAAGTTTTGGACAGAGCTACTGTAGGATACAAAAAACAATGCACTTTTAAGGTTTTTATGGAAGCTTTTAAAAAAAACATAGTACAAGATATTAAAACCAAAGATATTAATAAATTAATGATTAAAACTTGTATAGACTTGGTAAGTGTGGAAAATACACATTGGCAACATGTGGCTGCGAGGATTTTTGTGAGTAATTTATACAAACAGGCAACACGTAATCGTAAAATGTCAATGAAAAAACTTTATACTCCAGAGGCATATAAAGCATTATTTGATGAGTATATAAAAGAAGGTTTGTATTATAAAGATTTTTATAAATATTATTCTGAGGAAGATATTTTGAAAGCTGGTAAATTGCTTAGTGAAGATACTGACAAGGCGTATGAGTACACAACAGTATTATCACTAGATAAAAGGTATTTATTAAATCCAAATGGCGTTATAAAAGAACTTCCACAGGAGATGTATATGTCCGTAGCGTTATTTTTAGCGATTCCAGAACCAGAAGAAAACCGTTTAGATTTTGCAATGAAGTTATACAAACACTGTAGCGAACAAAGAATTTCACTGCCGACTCCAACATTGTTAAATTCACGAACAAATTATCATCAACTTTCAAGTTGTTTTAAAGCAAATGTGGATGATGATTTACGCGCAATTTTTCATAGTTTTGAAAATATGGCACAAATTTCCAAATTCGGTGGGGGTGTTGGGGTGTATTGGGGTAATATTCGTGCTAGAGGTGCTGCGATAAGAGGTGTGTATGGTGCCAGTGGTGGAGTAAATCCTTGGATAAAAATCGTTAACGATACAGCAATTGCTGTCAATCAATTAGGTTCTCGTTTGGGTGCAATTTCTGTCACGCTTGATGTGTGGCATGCAGATATACATGATTTTTTGGATCTACAAACCGAAACTGGTGATATTCGCTCCAAGGCTTTTGATGTTTTTCCAGCTGTGTCTATGCCAGACATATTTATGCATCGTGTACAAAATGATGAAGAATGGACACTTTTTGATCCACATGAAATTAGTGAAAAATATGGTAAAAAATTACAAGATTATTTTGGTAAAGAATTTGATGAGTTTTATGAAAAGTTGGAAAAAGATAATGATTTAAAGCTAAAAAAAACCATAAAAGCAAAAGAGTTGTTTAAGAAATTTATGAAAACTGCTGTGGAAACAGGTATGCCTTATGTCTTTTGGCGTGACACTATAAATGCAGTTAATCCTAATAAACATGCCGGCAATATTTATTCTTCACAGCTTTGTACTGAGATTTGTCAAAATACATCACCTACTAAATTTATAGAAGAAGAGATAGAGGATGGCAAAATTGTCATTAGGTATGAGCCAGGTGACTTCGTAGTATGTAATCTAGCTTCAATAAATGTGGCAAAAGTTTATGAAGAAAAAGTGATAGCGGATGTAATTCCAACAGTGATGCGAGTATTGGACAATGTGATAACGCTTAATTATTATCCCATCAAAGAAGCTCAGCGTACGGCAATGCGCTACAGGAGTGTGGGACTTGGATATTTGGGATTAGCAGAATATTTAGCGACTAGAAAAATTGCATATGAAACACCAAAAGCAAGAGAAGAAGTAAATAAATTATTTGAGAAATATACATATTATACATATAGAGCTAGTGCAGATTTAGCAATAGAGCGAGGTCATTATGAGTTGTGGAAGGGTAGTGAATATAGTAAGGGTATATTACTTGGACGCAAACAAGGGTGGTATACTAAAAATACAAACAGAGCGGAAAAATGGAAAAAGCTTTTTGCAGATATGAAAAAAACAGGTGTGAGATTTGCATACCACACAGCACCAGCACCGAATACATCAACTGCCGGAGTGGTTGGCACAACTGCAGCACTTTTGCCAATTTACAAGAGGTATTTTGTGGAGACTAATCTATCAGCGCCAACAGTTCGTGTAGCACCAAAATTAAATAAAGAAAATTATTGGTATTACAAAGAGTATGTATCAATGGATATGAATGATGTTATTGATATGATGGCAGAGATTTATAAGTGGATTGATCAATCAGTGAGTTTTGAGTGGATGATAGATCCGGCACGCACAAGTCCGAAGCAATTATATAGTTACTATATGAGAGCATGGGAGAAAAAGATAAAAACAGTTTATTATGTCCGAAGCTTGTCAGGTGAAGTGCAACAGAAAAGTGAAAATGTTTGTATAAGTTGTTCTGGATAAAATAATTAAAAATTAATAATTAAAAATTAAAAATGAAAAATCGATTTAAAAAAAGACTAATCTTTAATCCAAAGGGAAAGGATGCGGTGGAAAAACGTACAATTATAAAAGGAAATACCACAGGATTATTTCAACTAAATGCCACAAAGTATCAGTGGGCAACATCACTTTATCAAGTGATGATAGGAAATTTTTGGGTTCCTGAAAAAGTTTCGGGGCTTAAAGATGATGCTCGAATGTTTCATCAAGATTTAACAAAAGAAGAAAGACATGCATATAAGGGAATTCTTTCATTTTTAATTTTTCTTGATTCTATTCAAACAGTTAATCTACCAAATTTTTCTGATTACATCACTTCACCAGAAGTAAATTTAATACTTTCAATTCAGGCATATCAAGAAGCAATTCATTCACAATCATATGCAACAATTCTTGAAACTGTAGTGGATGGTGAAGAGAGAGAGGAAATTTATTATTTTTGGCGTGATGATAAGATTTTGTTAAAACGAAATAAATATATTGGACAACTTTATCAAGATTTTATAGATGGTCCAACAGATGAAACTTTTTTCAAGGGAATTGTGGCAAATTACCTTTTGGAATCACTATATTTTTATAATGGATTTGCTTTTTTTGATACACTCGTTGATCAGACAAAGATGCTTGCAACAGGGCGGATGATAGCGTATATTCGCAGAGACGAGCTGACACATGTTACTCTATTTGCCAATATAATAAAAGAAATACAAAAAGAATTTCCAGAGATTTATGATGAAAAATTAATTCGTTCTATGACAAAAACTGCAGTAGAGCAAGAAATAGAATGGGGAAAACATATACTAGGAAACAAAATACCGGGAATTAACAGTAAAACAACAGTAGAATATACAAGATGGTTAGCTAATCAAAGAATGGAACTACTAGGACTCACACCAATTTATCCAGAAGCAATAGACAATCCATATAAACATCTAGACAGACTTCAAGACACAAATAGTGACAAAGGAAATTTCTTTGAATCAACAGTAGTAAACTATACACAATCTAGTAGCATGAATGGAAGTTGGGATTTTTAGCTGTAGAGACGCATCTCCCTATCGGAAGACAAGTCGTGATGCGTCTTTGCCAAATCATAAATATTTTAAGAAAAAATAACTGATGAACATACCATTGAACATACCACAGGTATGTTCAAGATAAAAATACTCCTCACTTATTTTATAAGTGAGGAGTATTATTTTAATTACTTAGTGCATGTAACAATACTTGGTCAGTATTGTCAGTAAGTTTTTGCGCAAACGTGACAAAATTACGCCGAGTTAGATTATTTTTGTGTAAAATCCGAACAGGTCTGTCGATAACATCACCAGAATCGAGTACAAGAAAAATAAATATAAATCCATGAACTCTGCGGCTCTTTTTTGTTTTTCCTCCTTTTTTCTTGTGACGTATGCGCTGATGATATGCACGTATTTCACAATGAGTACATCCCTTAAATTGCTCGGCAATTTTTTTTGGGATTTGAGGTTTCTTTTTATATATACAGGCTTTTTGTAAAGCTTCTTGAACAGTTGCGGACTTTTTCATTAGCACAGACTCCTTAGGTTGAGATTTAATAAAAAGAACTAAATAAAAACAAAACACGATAATTTATAAAATAGATTACCGTGTTTTATTTTTATGTTACTTCAATACTTTAAACTTTATAACTTGCTACTTTTAACTAATAATATATGTGCTGAAGAGAGGACTTGAACCTCCACGGGATTAACTCCCACTAGGGCCTAAACCTAGCGCGTCTACCAATTCCGCCACTTCAGCGCAGTAGTCATTCCTGTAAAGACAGGAATTTTTTGTAAATAATACTAAAAAGCTTTTAATACAATACTACGTAGTATACGCATTTTTTCAGCATTTTGCAATGTTGACAAAAACACAAAAATGTGCTACATTTGTATATTACCTTATTATTTGGTGATATTGTACATTAATTAAATTTTTTTTTGCTCAGAGGGGGGCATGTTATGAAAAATTATACCTTTTTGGTTGTTGCTATGGTTTGTGGCTTGTTTCTCGGTGGTTGTGCAAATAATCCTCAGCTGGCATATAGAGGGCGCATGAATGCACCTGGTGTCAATCTGACATATTTACAAGTTGACCCAAATGCAGCATATCATATGTCGCCAGCTGAGTACAATCATTTGCAACGGGTTGTGAGAGATCACAATGCCAATGTAAGGCAGATGTTACAAAATGACAGAATGGCTGCGCAGAATGCACAGATCTGGACCGGTGATGTAAATCGGGACAGGTATAATTCACCTGAGAGAATAATTGGCCGTAGTTTTAGTCAATTTATGAACAGGTGGATTAATTCCATAGAATTTTAATCCCAAAACAGCGTTTCACTTTCGCATAGGTGAAACGCTGTTTTTCTTTTTTGATATATGTAATAAAAAGGTCCAGCCTTCGGATTCCGAAGACTGGACCTTAATGTTTGGGAGATATGTTATTTTACAATACTTTTGATTCTTTGAGCTTCTTGTTTAAGTGCTGGGGATTCTTCATATTCACCATGATGGCGAGTATCATCGCCGTAAGTGTGTTTTTTTTGGTCAAGGTGAAAACTGATATGTAGATTTCTTCCTTGGGTTTTTACATACATATGAAATCTAGGATAACCAGCTCGTGCAAGGGGATTTACAAAACTCATTTCTCCTTGATCAGTTTTGTGTTGGTATTGGTATCCAGCTCTGCGAAGTGCTGTAACAGGATTTGATGATATGTTTTCGATAGTAAAACTCATAAAATTAATTTTAAATTTTAAATTTCAAATTTTAAATGAATAATATAATAAATTACTATTTTACAATTACATCATTAAAAA
>JALVPE010000100.1 GCA_027031945.1 Candidatus Moraniibacteriota bacterium | reverse complement strand
TTTAAATTTAATTGTCTTGTTATATTACTAATTACATTTGAATCTTCTTTACGTTCATCTGCGTCTGGTAAAGTAAAACGTTGTACAAAATATATACCTTTCCAGTTGTGCTTAATTTCATAAGCGAGCTTTCTTTCAAACTCAACTGACTCACCAGTCCAAGTTCCACCTGCAGTTTCTACAAGTTTTTTCACCTCATCTTTAATGCGATCAAATTCAGACCTATCTTTGTCCGCAATAAGGAACATTAGTTCGTATTCCATAAGAATGTTATATATTACTAGTTAAAATTTCCACCAAAAGGGGATTAATTTTTTTCAAAAAATTAAAAAAATCTATTCAAATATACAAAAATCCTGCATATTTCTAAAATAGAAATAGTGTTGTATCCTGTCCATGTTTTTGGGTAAAAACGGCGGGATACATAAGGACTTTTTAATTTGTTAGAGTGAGTATAGCATACAAATTTATATTTGACAATAGCTCGGTTTAAGTGTACAGTTAGTAGTCATATTTGTGTTAATAAATGTGGCACAAAAGAACTAAAAAATGTTATTTAACAAAACAAGGAGAAATCAGTTATGAAAGTAATTTATGACTCAAGTTTGAAAACTTATCAAGTTCAAAATATTCCAGAGGGAATGCAACTGATGTTCTTTGGTAAAATTGATGACATGTTTATTGTTATCATTGCACCACCAGATCGTTTTCCTAAAGACATTGATGAGCCATTTGAGCTGGATGGAGAAGCACAAATTGCGATTGGTGATACTATTGATGTTGACCTTCAATTGCAAAAAGTACATCATGGACACAAGCATGTGCCATCAGGAGGTTTCGTGGAATTTGGCGGAACTTGTGCCATCAATCGTGAGCGAGT
This sequence comes from Candidatus Moraniibacteriota bacterium, assembly GCA_027031945.1. Classification (GTDB taxonomy): domain Bacteria; phylum Patescibacteriota; class Minisyncoccia; order Moranbacterales. The sequence goes on along the minus strand of JALVPE010000100.1, from coordinate 23,304 downwards.
CAGTTTTAAAAATGACTCTGAGGCAGTATACAACAGTGCTAAAATTGATGAGATCTTTTTCACATCATAATTAACTATTTTTTTCAGAGGAGGAAGTCATGGAAAGAGAAGTGTTTGAGAAGTTGACAAAGCAGGCGCTTGTTGATTGTTTGGATGTTGCAAAAAATATATATGAAGGACTTGAAGATGAAGTGACTAAAGACACCATTGCCACTTTTGGGCTCAACGCCCTAGTACCAATCAGGCTCAAGCAATTAATAAGAGAGCAAGAGCGTTTTGCTGAAGCGAAACGGTTGTATGCAAAGCTTATAGAGTTGCAAGATGCTGATGAAGTATATGGAATTCGTTTAATTAATAGTGAATATTTTGAGCATAGCCCAAAAAGCAGTATACTAATAATAGCATTATGTAATGAATTGGGTATTAATATTAAACAAATAGAACGGTTTAATGAAAATTCTTCAACAATCGAAGGCATGAATAACTTTAAAGAAATAGTAGAATTCATGCTCAAATAAATTATTGATAGAAATTAACCATTGTCCGAAATTTTGGATAATGGTTTTTATTTTGCTTATACAATGTAGTGGACAGTCATGACTGTCCACTGTATTTGTTTTTTGTGTGTAAGTATGTCACAATTTGATTATGCAGGAATTTAAATTATACAAACAATTTGATCCAACAGGTGACCAGCCGCAGGCTATTAGTGAACTGGTCGGTGGTGTGAAGGCTGGCAGTGATGCGCAGACGCTTTTGGGCGTGACTGGTAGTGGTAAAACTTTTACTATTGCAAATGTTGTTGCGCAAGTTCAAAAACCAACACTAGTGATTGCACACAACAAAACACTTGCAGCTCAACTTGTACAAGAGTTTAGAACTTTTTTTCCAAATAATGCTGTGGAGTATTTTGTTTCATATTATGATTATTATCAGCCAGAAGCATATGTGCGTTCGTCAGATACTTTTATAGATAAAGAAGTTCAGATAAATGAAGAAATTGATAGGTTGCGTCACGCGGCAACTGCAGCAGTATTAACTCGTAAGGACGTAATTGTTGTGGCAAGTGTGTCGTGTATTTATGGATTGGGCTCTCCAGATTTTTATAAAAATAGCATGATAACTTTACGAGTTGGAGAAAAAATTGACAGAGAGGAGCTTCTCAAGAAATTTATAGATCAACACTATGAGAGAAATGATATTTTATCTCGTGCAAAATTTCGAGCGACTGGACCAACAATTGATATTGTGCCGGCGGGACGAGAGGCGGTTGTACGGGTTGTTATGAAAGGAAATAGAATTGCCAGAATAATGGAACTAGATTTGACCAGCGGAGAAAAACGTATTGATATGGATGAGGTGATTATTTACCCCGCGAAGCATTTTGTTGTGCCTGAGCCTGTGCTGGAAAAGTCTATAATACATATCGAAAAAGACTTAAAAGAACGATTGGATTATTTCCAAAAAGAAGGCAAGTTACTTGAAGCACAAAGATTAGAACAAAGAACTAGGCAGGATATAGAAATGATGAAAGAACTGGGTTATTGCAATGGCATTGAAAATTATTCTTTGTATCTCACTGGAAGAAAGCCAGGAGAAGCCCCTTATACACTTATAGATTATTTCCCAGATGATTATATGCTTGTAATTGATGAATCACATGTTAGCGTGCCACAAATCGGCGGAATGTATAATGGAGATAGAGCACGAAAACAAAATCTTATCGATCATGGATTTCGTTTGCCGAGTGCGCTGGATAACAGACCACTGAATTTTACAGAATTTGAACAGCGTATGGGTCAAACTATTTTTGTCTCGGCAACACCGGCGGAATATGAGAAAGAAAAAAGTACACAAATCGTTGAGCAAATTATCCGTCCAACAGGCTTACTAGATCCAAAACTAATCATCCGTCCAACAGGTGGTCAAGTTGCAAATGTGATAAAAGAAATTGGTATAACCATCAAAAAAGGCGAGAGAGTGCTTATAACAACTCTTACCAAAAAACAAGCTGAGAATCTATCTGAATACTTAGATGAAAATCATATCAAGGCACAATACCTGCATTCTGATGTAGACACACTGGACAGGATTACAATTTTGGAAGAATTGCGAGAAGGGAAATTTGATGTTTTGGTGGGAGTTAATTTGCTCAGAGAGGGACTTGATTTGCCGGAAGTTTCGCTTGTGGCAATCCTTGATGCTGATAAGGAGGGATTTCTCAGAAGTGAAGTTTCACTTATTCAAACTATAGGACGAGCTGCGAGAAATGCTGAAGGTCGTGTGATTTTGTACGCAGATAAGATAACTGCCTCATTGCAAAAAGCAATTAAAGAAACAAATCGTCGTCGTAAAATTCAAAAACAATACAACGAGAAAAATAATATTACGCCAACGACAATTCAAAAAAATATTTCATCAATTGTGAAAAAACAAGAAAGTCAAAAAAATCATATAAAAGAATTTGTAGCATTGGCGAGCATTGAAAATGTAGAGGGATATATAAAACAAAGAGAAGTTGATATGAAAAAAGCAGCAAAGGCACTTAATTTTGAAGAAGCTGCAATGATAAGAGATGAAATTAGAGAATTAAAACAACTGTGATATAATTGTTATATTAGATTTCTTAAAAACCTACACATGTCATTTCGACTGTAGCGAAGCGAAATGGAGAAATCTCTAAATTTATAGATTTACAACATTATTACAGCTTTGAGATCTCCCGACTTCGTTGTCACTGATGCTCGAGATGATAATTTCTTATAAGTTTTTTAAGAAGTCTATTATTTAAAAAAATGAGAAAGAAAAAAAATAAATTTCACAAAATAGTAGATAAAATAACACATGGATATGAACATAAACATCCACTCATATTTTTTGCAATAGTTTTTAATATTTTTGTTTTTTTTGTTTTTTTTGCAATTCATGCAATTAATAATCAACTTGATATTTTGAGCGAAAAACGTATATTATTTAATCAGCCAAACCCAACAATTTTGGCAGATACACAAGAATTAATGAAGGGTTATCCGATGGAAGATCTTGCACCGGAAATTGCAAAACAAGATCGCCAAGTAGCGGCTTTTTTGATTGCGATTGCAAAAAAAGAAAGCGCATGGGGCAAACACACGCCAAAATTGCATGGCAAAGAATGTTATAATTATTGGGGCTTTCGTCAAAAACGTGCACGCATGGGTAGTGGTGGACACACGTGTTTTGATTCTCCAGAGGAAGCAGTACGTGTTGTATCACGACGACTACATCGTTTAATTAAAAAAGGATATGATACACCACAAAAAATGGTTATATGGAAGTGTGGGGATTGTACCGGTCCAGCAAGGGCAGGAGCGCAAAAGTGGATACAAGATGTTGATTTTTATTATCAAAAAATGATTACATCGAATTAAAAGGTATAACAAGCTTCAGAAGATATGGCGGTAGGGATGTTTTTATCAAAAATATTATTTTTTCTTTTTATAGTTGTCTGAAAAAATGGTTTTGGACTGCTAGGTCTCTTTTTGTGTAGGGCACATCTCATTCCATATTTTTTGTTTTGAGTAATTGTGTTATTAGTTAATATTATTTTTCCAGTTCCTATATGTGTTAAAAATGCGACTCCACTTTTTAGGTTATTGCTAAAGGTACTATTTGTTATTGTTACGATATTATCATATATTTCGGATTCTAATCCACTCTCTCCATTATATTCGGACACAACATTGTTTATTGTTGCATAGAGATGAGGATGCAAATCAATGCCTTCTTCACCATTATGTGTAACCAAAGTATTTTCTATTTCTACACGACCGTCAGCCAAATATAATCCTTGTATATCATTGTATGTAATGATAGAGTGACTTATTCGTACCAAAGGAATTTTGGAAAGTTTATCTTTGGTTTTATAAAGTATGTCGTATGTGGGAGTAAGATTATTGTGATTATCACGTTTTTCATCATCTTTATTCATTTCAAGTGCGTATTTTTTTGCATTTTTTATTGTTACATTAAATAGTCTCACATTTGTTTTTTTTGGTATACTAATCCCATGATTTCCTCCGTCTAAGATAACATTTATCAAAGATGTATTATTTTTTGGAATTACAATGGTTTTGTTCTCCTCTTTTTTCATTGTTATTATTACATCATTAATTCCAAAAAGTGTTGTTTTGTTAGGTAGGACAATAGCCTCATGGTATATTCCGGGATTTACTATGATTGTCATTGGATGATTTGTTTTTGCAACAGATATAGCTTGATTTATAGTTGCAAATGGATAAGTAAAGGATCCATTTTGTTGTTGAGAGAGTTTGGAATCTTTCAGGATTGATTGATCGACAAATAATATATTGGGAGTTAGTTTGTGTAGGTTGTCATTTAATTCAGATGCAACATAAAATCTGCCACCAAACCAAATAGCTCCAAGTAATAAGATATATATAGTTGTGCGAAATATAAGCCAAAACATATATGAAATTGTACACTTTAAAATTAATTTTGTAAAAGAAATCCTAAAAAAATGTTTATACTAAACTCATAAAATCAATGTTATATATTAAATATTTGTGGAAGTATATATTTGAAGAATGATTGACTTTATTGTTTCGATGCAGGATAATAATGTTATTATTACTAAATTAAATTTAATTATGAATTATAAAAAATATACACTTAGAAATGGTTTGAGAGTAGTGCTTGTTCCAATGAAAGAAATGACCACAGCCACTGCACTTATTTGTGTAGGAACCGGTTCGCGTTTTGAAGATAAGCATGAGAATGGACTTGCTCATTTTTTGGAACACATGTTTTTTAAAGGTACAAAGAATAGGCCAAAGACAATAGACATTGCTAAGGAGTTGGATGCACTCGGTTCACAACACAATGCATACACAGGTAAGGATAGAACCGCATATTATACGAAAGTACCATCAAATAAAATTCTTGATGCAATGGATGTGCTAAATGATTTATTTATTAATTCAACATTCAGAAGTGCAGAAATTAAAAAAGAGTCAGGGACAATTGTACAAGAAATTAATATGTATGAAGATATGCCATCACGACTATTGTATGATGTATTTGAAAAGTTATTATATGGAAAAAATCATCCACTAGGCAGAGATATTCTTGGAACAAAAGAAAATGTAACATCATTTGTTCGTAAAGATTTTATTACATATTTAGAAAGATGCTATGTAGCAAAAAATACTGTTGTTTGTATATCAGGAAATTTTCCACAGGGAAAAGTTCTTGCAAAAATAAAGAAGGATTTTAAGAATATGCGCGTGGGAGACAAGCCAACATATAAGAATTTTACAAAAAAACAAAATTCAGTTGCCTTAGAAATTAAAAATAAAAAAACTGATCAAACACATTTTATGATTGGTGTACACACTGGTGGTTTTGATCACAAAGATAGATATGCTTTGTCAATGTTGGCAAATATTTTAGGTGGTGGAATGAGTAGTAGGCTATGGGGAGAAATACGGGAAAAAAGAGGTCTTGCATATAGTATACAGGCAATGACAGATTTCTATCCGGAAACCGGTTTTTTTGCGATAAAAGGAGGTGTAGAACATGAAAATTTAATTAAAACATTAAAAATTATTTTTAAAGAATTAAAACAAATTGGTAAAGATGGCGTGACTGATGAAGAATTTGAAAGAGCTCGTAGTGGATTTGAAGGACGTTTGGCTTTTAGTATGGAAACTTCTGATGCAATTGCTAGTAATTTTGCTGAACAGGAAGCTGTGCGAAATGAAATTATTATACCAAGTGAATCATTAAGACGTGTTTACAAAGTTAAGAAAAAGGACCTTCAACGTGTTGCAAAAGAAATTTTCATAGATGAAAATATCAACTGTGCCATAATCGGGCCTCAATATAAAAATATGAAACAAATTAAAAAAGTACTAAAATTTTAATATTGTTGTGTAGTTCTAAAAATTGCCAATAAAAATTAATTGTGGTATTGTACAATGAACTTTTAAATTAAATGGTAATTTTGTAGCATGAATCAAGTAATTGAGGTTTCAACAGGCATAATTCTACGTGTCATTATAATATTTATAGTGATGTGGTTTTTGTATATTATTCGTGATGTTATTTGGCTGTTTTTAATGGCAATTATTATTACGGCAGCTCTTGATCCAGTGATTAGATTTGTGCAAAATTTTTTGAGAGCTCCACGTGGATTTTCTGTTGTATATGTATATATATTATTTTTTATAGTGCTTGTAAGTATAATTGCTTTTATAGGGCCATTATTAGCAGAGCAGTTTGAACAGTTAGGTAAAGTGTTGCCACAGTTTATTGGGCAATTTACATCTGATAATATGGTAATACCACAAGATATTTCATTTGGTGATGTCAGTCAAAAAATTGTACAGTTAATGAGTAATCCGTTTTCCACAACAGTAGGTCTATTAACAACTATTATTTCTATAATTGCAGTTATTTCCATGTCATTTTATATGTCACTAGAGGAGGATGGCTTAAAGAAATCATTACTTATTATTACACCAAAAAAATATACACAATACATAACGTCACTTATTGATAGAATTCAAGAGAATTTCGGACGTTGGATGGTTGGACAAATTATAACTATGATTTTTGTGGGAGTTTTGTATTATATCACTCTTGTGTTACTTGGTGTATCTTATGCTCCTGTACTCGCAATTATAGGTGGTTTGTTGGAGATAATACCATATTTTGGTCCCATCACTGCTTCAATCCCGGCAATTCTTTTTGGTATTATGATTGATCCGATGATTGGTGTGATGGTAGCAGTGGCTTATTTTGTTATAAATATGATTGAAAATCATTTTTTGATTCCAAAAATTATGAATAAAGCAGTTGGTTTGAATCCTGTTTTTGTTATTCTTGCTTTACTTATTGGTGGTAAAATCGCAGGTATTGTTGGTATATTTCTTGCGGTACCGGTTGCTGGAGCAATAGGGTTGTTTATAAAAGATGTTATGGAAAAAAAGATTGGATAGTAAATATATACATTTTGTATTTTGTTTTGAACTTTGGTAGTATTTGTAATATGAAAGAAAAAATAAAACAACCTGAAGGTGGATTATTGCAATCAAAAGAATGGGCAAATACATTACGAGCAGAAAATAAAAATGTTATTGAAATTCATGATGATGATGTTTTTTTTGGTGTAGAACAGACTCTTGCAATTGTTGGTAAATATATTTATTTTCCTAGATGTTATCAGATTACAGAAAATCTTATTCAAAAGTTTTTGCAATTAAATTATGGGTGGATTCGTATAGATGTGTATAATAAACGAGAGTTAAGCATGCTAATTGCAAGTGGAAAAAAAATTGTGAAGGCACCATATGACACTCAACCAAAAGAAAATTTAATTATTGATATTACAAAAAGTGAAGAAGACTTATTGGCACAAATGAAGAGCAAAACAAGATATAATATACGTCTTGCGAAAAAAAGGGGAGTAAAAGTGTTTCATACAAGAGAAAAAAAATACATAGATATTTTTTGTGATCTAGTTGAAATAACTGCAAATAGAAAAGGTGTGCAATTTCACAATAGAAAACATTATCAAAAAATGTTTGATAATATTCCTTCTGATATATTGCAATTATATGTAGCTCAATATAATAATAAAGTGATTGCAATAAATATTGTTTCATTCTATGAGGGAGTTGCTACATATCTTCATGGAGCGACTTCCGATGAGCATAGAAATGTAATGGCTCCATTTCTTTTGCAATGGCAGGCAATAAAAGATGCAAAGGAAAAGAAATGTAGATGGTATGATTTTGGTGGCATGTTTCCCAAAAGTAATGATAATGGGAAAAATGGGATTACAAGATTTAAAAAAGGGTTTGCCCCACACGTTGATTTGTTTATAACGCAAGGTTCATACGATATAATTTTTTCACGAACAATGTATTATTTATATCGATTTTTACAAAAGTGGAAGTAAAAAGCCATTGATTGTTATCAATAGCTTTTGACATTTCTTAACTGGGCGTTTTAATATCTATACATTTAATGTGTATGCGTGTTTTTACCAATTGAAATCCTTCAGGTGGCAATAATCCATTTGAATGAAGGATTTTCATATATGGATTTGAACGATATACACTATCATTTGTTACAGCGATTATAACAAATGATAATTCATTTTCTGTTACATTCATTTTAAATTCTTCTGAAAAATTACCAGGCGCAAACGAATGCACGATAGTGCCATTGCACTCAACCTGATATTGTGTTGGGGTCGGACCATTGTATGTAAATGTAATGGTTACATTTTTTTCCGTTGCCATTGCATTATTTAAGCTGAAAATAAATGCAATAATTGTCAAAAGAACAAGTTTTTTTAACATTCTGTACCTCCTTGTTTTGTTAATTTATGTGTATTAAAACATTTTGTGAAAAGTATAGCGGAGATATAAAGATAATGCAAGTATATGCAATATTTTATTTTGCAGTATAATAGACATATGAATCAAATATTTATTATAATCAAAAAAATAATTCCACAGAGATTATTTAAGGCTCTGCAACCAATATATCATTATGTGCTTAATTTTGTTGCTGCGCTTGTTTTTGGATTTCCAAGTAATAAATTAACAGTTGTTGGAGTTACAGGCACAACAGGTAAGACGACAGTTGTATACATGACAGCAGAAATTTTGAAAAATACAGGAAGACGTGTTGGTTATACATCAACTGCGATGTTTTCTGATGGACAAAATGAATGGTTAAATGATAAAAAAATGACAATGCTTGGACGTTTTTTTACACAAAAGATGTTAAGAAAAATGGTAAAAAATAAATGTGATGTTGCAATCGTAGAAACCACATCGGAAGGAATTGTTCAATATAGACATAGATTTATTAACTATGATGTAATATTGTTTACAGGATTATATCCAGAGCACATTGATTCACATGGAAGCTTTGAAAATTATAAAAAAGCAAAACAAAAATTATTTACTCATATTGGAAAGTGTAAGAAGAAAAAAATATGTGGGAAGAAAGATTGCAAGACCATTATTGTTAATTTGGATGATGAGCATGCACAAGATTTTTTGAAATTTAATGCAGATTATAAAATTGGTTTTACACAAAATGCAGATACAGAAACAAAGAATTTAGGTATTGAAAAAATTATATATAAATATAAAGGTATGAATAAACAAGGTATTTGTTTTGCTTTTTTGCAACAAAATATACAAATGCATATATTTGGTAAATTTAATGTAACAAATGCAGTGGCAGCAGGTTGCATTGCTAAAACACTTGGTGTAGATGATTTTTCTATAAAAGCTGGTTTAGAAAAAATAGAAAGCTTACCTGGACGTATTGAGCGAATTGACGAGGGACAGAATTTTACAGTTATAGTTGATTATGCATTTGAACCAGTTGCTGTAGCAAAATTATATGAGACAATAACGATACTTGAATCAAGAAAGATTATTCATGTACTTGGTTCATGTGGTGGTGGACGAGATATTGCGCGTAGAGCTGAACTGGGGCGTATTGCCGGGCGAGGTGCAGATTATGTAATTGTAACAAATGAAGATCCATACGATGATAATCCAATGGATATAATTAATGATGTAGCAAAAGGGGCAAAAGATAGTGGAAAAATTGAAGATGAAAATCTTTTTTTAATTGAAGATAGGCGCCAAGCAATAAAAAAAGCAATGTCACTTGCTAAAGATGATGATACTATATTAATAACAGGAAAAGGTTCTGAACAAGCGATTGCTATTGCAAATGGTAAGTTTGAACCATGGGATGATCGTAGTGTTGTGCGTGAATTATTACAAAACATAGAATACTGATATAATTATATTGTTTTAAAAATAATAGTAGTTCTTAATATTATCAATAGTAAGATTTTTTTTGTAGGTTATTATATTTTAAGGAGGTAGAAGATGAAAAGACTCAATAATATACCTGTTAAGAATGGCAAGGTACGTATTCAGTGTTCAAATTGCAAAAAAAATCATTATTATTCTGTTGCGCCAGGAACGCGTAAAAAAATAGTAAGGTGTCGTAAGTGCAGTAAGACAACGTATTGTATTTTTAATCATCGACAACAACATCGAGAAGCATGTGCAGTACGTGCAGAGGTTATTATACATACAACAAGAAAGATACAGACGCATTTGTGTAATGTGTCACTGACGGGAATTGGTTTCATTGTGAATAGCGGCACACTTCGCTCTTTTCATATTGGACAACAAATTGTTGTTCAGTATAAAGCAACATACGGAAAAAATTGCACACGTAAAGCACGTGTTGCTAATGTGTCACCAGATCGTATTGGTGCGCAATATATTGATATAAGTATATCTTGAAATAGTTCTCATCTGTAATCATGCAGGTGAGATTTTTTTTATAGCATATTAATAAGTGTAATCAATATAAAACTTAGCACAAAACCAATGCCAATACCTCCAGCAACTTCATTTGCATAGTGTCCAACGTGCTCTTTGAGGTGAGGAAATTTTTTGGGATCTATAGAGTCAATTTCTGTAACAAGTTTATTAAGTGTTTTTCCTTGTAAACCAATGTGCATTCTAACTCGTAGTGCGTCATAAATTGTAATAAAAGCAAAACAAGTTGCAACGGCAAATGTGCCAGATGTAATATTTTCATAATATCCAACTGTAACGACTAAAGATGTAACAAATGCACTGTGAGCACTTGGAAAATGTCCCGGGTCAAATAAATCATCCAATCGAAAGCCATGCTTTAGAGAAAGGCGTAGAAATTTAATTAATTGTGCACACAAAATGACGACAATTGGTATTAAAAATAATTTATATTGTAATAATATTTCAATCATATATTCAAGTATAACATAGGTATTTATTTTTTAATATAAGTATGATATATTTAAGAGTGTAATTCATAAATTTAAAATTATGTTTGGAATGGTTACCTTTATTGTTGTAGGTGTATTAGTAATAATGGCAATTAGTATTTATAATACTCTTGTTAAAATGCGTACAAATGTTGATGAAGCATGGAGTGATATTGATGTACAGTTAAAGAGACGTTATGACTTAATTCCAAATCTTGTGGAAACAGTAAAAGGTTATGCAAAACACGAGAGTAAAACATTGGAAGCCGTTATGGAGGCTCGTTCAAAAGCAACAGCTATTAATATTGACGCAAGTAGTGCAACAGCAGAAAATATGGCTGCTTTGGCGGGAGCACAACAGGGACTTTCTGGAGCATTGGGTAAATTATTTGCAGTAGCAGAGAATTATCCAGATTTAAAAGCAAATCAAAATTTTTTACAATTACAAAATGATTTGACAGAGATAGAAGATAAGATTCAGGCTTCAAGAAGGTTTTATAATGGAACGGTACGTGACTATAATATAAAAGTTGAAACTGTGCCAAGTAATATCATTGCTTCACTTTTTCATTTTGCAAAGCGTGAGTTTTTTGAAATTGAAGATGATGCTGAAAGAAAAAATGTAAAAGTGACATTTTAATAAAAAATGTCATTCCCGTGAAGCCTGCCTGTCCGGTAGGCAGGGCGGGAATCTAGAGATTAATAAGAGTAATAAGAAATTTAGTATATACAATAGTCTACTTATAAAAAATAATGTATATTTTTTTGAAGAATATTTATAAGAAGTTCTAGATTTTTGTTTTTGCAGGAATGACAATAAATAACTCTATGGCAACATTATATACACAAAAATCAAATAATATTTTAAAAACGTGGTTACTTATGACTACGTTTTTTGGCCTTATTATTACAGTGGGGTTTTTGGCTTCCATCATATTTCGTAATGGTTCGATACTGATATTATCCTCTGTTATTGCAGTTGGTACAAGTGTTTGGTCTTATTGGTTTTCTGATAAAGTTGTACTTAAAATGACAAATGCGAAAGAAATTTCAAGAAACAATTTTAGAGAATTGTATGAAATTGTAGATAATTTGGCAATTACTGCAGGATTACCTACACCAAAGATTTATGTAATTGATGATATGGCATTAAACGCTTTTGCAACAGGACGAGATCCGGAACATGGGGTAATTGTTTTTACAAGAGGTTTATTGGATAAATTAAATAAAGAAGAGATAAGGGGAGTGGCAGCTCATGAAATATCACATATTGGAAATAGAGATATATTAGTCGGCACAATCGCTGTTATATTTACTAGTATGATAGCAATGGTAAGTAGATTGATATTTTTTTCCGGTGATTCTGATAATGGAGGTGGTATTATTGGTTTAATATTTAGTTTATTATTGCTTTTTGTTGCACCACTTGTTGCTACTATGCTTAGATTTGCAGTGTCGCGCAAAAGAGAATTTTTAGCAGACGCTTCGGGAGCATTGTTGACTAGATATCCTGAAGGATTGGCAAGTGCATTAGAAAAAATAAGTGCGGATACTCGACCTGTAGCAACCGCATCAAATACAACGGCACATTTATTTATTGCGAATCCACTTAAGGGTAAAAAAATGATGAAATTTTTCATGACACATCCTCCTGTGGAGGAAAGAATAGCTAGATTACGTGGGAGTTTAGATTAATCATAAACTTATGCAGTGGAAACCGCCAAAAAATTCAGATAAATATTATTGGACAAATCATGTTAAAATGAAAATGCGTCATTATGGACTTAGTGCTCAGAGAATTACGCGTGTTATAAGAGCTCCAATTAGGAAGGAAGAAGGAATTGTAAAAAATACTATCGCAGTTGTGCAACCGCAATCTACAAAAAAAGGGGAAAATGGCAAGAAAACATGGACAAATGAGATATGGGTAATGTATCAAATTAAAAATAAAAAAGAAAAAATTCAAAATAAAAATGTAATGGATGAGAAAATGCTTTCTTTTTTGAATAAAAATACACAATCACAAAAACAATTTTATATCATAAGTGCGTGGCGTTATCCAGGAAAAACTGTACCGGGAGAAGGATTGCCAGATGAAATTTTACAAGAGATTGCAGAAGTTGAATAATCTGGTATACTTAATAATAAATGTAAGAGATAATTTTATATATAGAATAGAAAGGTAGGTGACACTATGGAAGAGCAAAATATACAACAAGAACAATCACAAACTGAACAGCAAGCACCACAACCGGCACAGGCGACTGTAATGCAAGCTGATCCTGCTGATGTTGAAAAAAATAAAACAATGGCAATTTTGTCGTACTTTATTTTTTTCTTACCATTGATAACTGATGCAAAAGATTCTCCTTTTGCAAAATTTCATGCAAATCAGAGTTTGGTGCTATTGCTTTTCATAATTGTAGGCAATGTAGTTGCAGGAATGTTGAGTTTTGTACTCATTGGATTTTTGTTGATGCCAATTTTGGGTCTGGCAGCACTTGTATTTTGGATTATGGGAATCATGAATGCAGCAAATGGAAAAATGAAAGAATTACCGCTTATTGGTGGGATTCATTTGTTAGACAAATAATATTTTAGTATTATTTTTATTTAAAACAAGTCGTTTCACGAAAAACGACTTGTTTTGTTTTTGTGGTATAATGAATTTACGAGAGTAATAGGTTAGTTGTATTTGTAAAATTAAAACATAAAAATGCAAAAAGAAATAATAAAGAAACACACAAAGATTGTAGCGACACTTGGTCCGGTTTCTGAGACAGTTGAAATACTTGAAAATATGATACGAGCTGGATTAAATGTTGCTAGGTTTAATTTTTCACATGGTGAATATGAGTGGCATGAGCGTGTAATGCAAAATGTGCGGATTGCTGCAAAAAATGTGGGAGTACCTGTTGCAATTTTAGCTGACTTACAAGGTCCTAGAGTGCGAACGCATATGGAAGAGGAATTGGAAATTGAGCAGGGAGAAACTGTGCGAATTTTTGATGTCTCATATGATAATGCAAAAATTGAAAAAATTGCGCAAGATGAAAAAGTGATTATTTTAGATTGCCCATCAATCATAAAGGAATTGTCAGTCGGTAATGAAATTCTCATAGAGGATGGATTGATGAAAGTGCGTGTTGTTGATATTGTAGATGGATATGCAATTGCTGATGTTATTGATGGTGGACTGGTTAAAAATCATAAAGGTATAAATATTCCAGATGCACGCGTTCCATTGCCAACTGTAACAAAAAAAGATTATGATGATTTAGCTTTTGCGCTGTCACAGAGCGTTGATTTTGTGGCAATGAGTTTTGTACGTGATGGTCAGGATATTATAAATCTGCGTAAACATATTCGTAAAATTATTGGAGAGGAAGAAACTATGCCAAGAATTATTTCAAAGATTGAGTGTAAAGAGGCTTTGAATAATTTAGATAGAATATTAGGGGCGACAGATGCCGTAATGATTGCAAGGGGTGATCTTGGTATAGAAGTAGAGCCATCACGTATTACAATTTTGGAAAAAGATATTTTGAAAAAGTCAATTAGTCATCTGCGTCCAGTAATAGTAGCAACACAAATGCTTGCAAGTATGGAACACAATGCAAGACCAACCAGAGCTGAAGTGGCAGACGTGACAAATGCTGTGGCAGATCATACAGATGCTGTGATGCTTAGTGGGGAATCTAGTATGGGAAATTATCCTGTGGAGTCGGTACGTACAATGTCTCAAATAGCAAGTGAAACAGAGATATCTCCATATGATGATGTATTTGAAGCAATGTCACTTACATTTTCATCAGAAGAAGTAAATATTGCACATGCAACATATGATTTTTCACGAGAATTAGATGCACAGGCGATTGTTATATTTTCAGAAAGTGGTTATACTGCACGATTATTATCACATTTTCGACCAAATCAGATCATATTAGTTGCAACAAATAATCAAAAGACTTATAATCAATTAGCACTTGTATGGGGCGTGCATTCATTTTTGCATGCAGGAGAATGCAGTCGTAAAAAGTGTATTGACCAGACTATTAAAGAGGCAAAAAGTAAGGAGTTATTGCATTCGCAAGATTTAGTTATAACAGTGCTAGGGTCCACAAAAGCAGGTAAAAAATTAACACTAACAGGATCACGGATTACATAATTTAAAGTTGGTAGAAATGCAATTGATTGTGTTTTTATAAATTATGGAATTTTTTACAATGCTGAAATTCAGCACCCTTGTTAAATAGTGTGTATTTGTGTACCTTTAAGATATATAATTTAATAGTAGTATGATTTTTAATGTCTATATACAAGAATAGTATTAGTAATGATATGTCATTACTAAGTAAAGAAAAATGGTGAGGTGGCCGAGTGGTTGAAGGCGCACGCTTGGAAAGCGTGTAAGGGGCAACTCTTCGCAGGTTCGAATCCTGTCCTCACCGCTGTTGATTATTATGGTTCTTTGTATGTAATTAATTAAATGATATGAGGGTTATTTCAAAAGCATTTGAAAATGAAGGGCAAATTCCAAAAAAATATACTTGTGAAGGGTTTGGTTTAAATCCTCCTTTACAGATTTTGGATATTCCGCAAAAGGCAAGGTCTTTAGTATTACTATCTTGGGATTCAGATGTGCCACTTAGTGCCGGCACTAATGGAAATTGGGATCATTGGATTGTTTTTAATATAAATCCTAATTTATGTGAGATAAAAGAAGGTGTTGAACCAGATGGGGTACATGGCATTACCACAAGTAATACACATGAGTATGTAGCTCCTTGTCCACCTGATAGAGAACATAGATATTTTTTTAAGATATATGCAATTGATATACTATTAAATTTAACAGAGCAAGCAACACGTAAAGAAGTAGAAAATGCAATAAAAAATCATATAATTGATGAAGCTCAAATTATAGGGAAATATTGTAAGGCTGTAAATAAATAATAATTCTAACAATAGATCAAATTTAGTGAAGATGGACATTAATATTTTTTGTGATACACTTAGGTGTGTGAGAATGGAGAGGTGCCAGAGTGGTTTAATGGGCCGGTTTCGAAAACCGTTGTTTCATGTTTAAATGGAACCCAGGGTTCGAATCCCTGTCTCTCTACTTATAATCTAAAAATTTATTTACGATTGATAAAAATTACTGTTGTATTACAAATAATTTATTATTTGATTTTGTTGTGATATAATAAATATAGTAAAGTTTCAAAAATAAAAATTATGATAGAAGATGAGGCGATATTAGAGCCGGAGAAGTTATTAAGAGCTTGTAATATTACAGATGAGCATAATGTAGCTGACTTTGGTTGTGGTCCCGGGATTTTTTCCATTCCAATTGCTCGTATGACAGAGGGAACAGTATATTGTTTTGATGTGCTCGAATCTGCTTTAGAGGCAGTAAAAAGTCGTGCACAAATTATTGGACTTAGTAATATTGTGACGCGTCGTGTTAATTTAGAAAAAGAGAGGGGTTCAGGATTGGAAGATGGTTCTGTTAATCATGTTATAATGCGAAAAATTCTTTTGCAAAATAAAAATAGGGAAGTGCTTTTTGCAGAAGCTAGTCGTATTTTGTCAGATGATGGTAATTTATTAGTTGTAGGATGGACTGATGTTGCCGTAAAGGGTTTTGGTACTGATGATAGGCTTAATGAAGAAAGTGTAAAACAATTTGCACAAAGTGCTGGCTTTAATAATGAAAAAGCATTGGATGCAGGTCCGTATCATTATGCATTTATTTTTACAAAATAATTTCTAAATATTATATTATGAAAAAAATTAGTGCTATTATAGTCATTTGTATAGTTATGATTTTTGCTGGAGTGGGTTGTAAAGGTAAGAAAAGTAGTTATAAGGTTAAGTTGGACGTATGGGGGACATTTGATAATACCAACGTTTACAGTGAATCTTTTAGAGCATATGAGAATATTAATAAAAATATAGAGCCGATAGTATATCATAAAAATACACTTGAGTCATATAAAGAAGATTTGTTGAGTGCTCTTGCGGCTGGTAATGGTCCGGATATTTTTATGATTCACAATTCTTGGATACCGGATTTTCAAGATAAAATTGAGCCTGTACCTGAATATATGATGACGGAACAAGAATTTCGAGATACATTTGTTGATGTAGCTGCGGATGATTTTGTGATTGATGGTAAAATTTATGGAGTTCCACTTTCAGTAGATTCTTTGGCTCTTTATTATAACAAAGATATTTTTAATGCAGCAGGTCTGACAAGACCACCAAAAACTTGGAAAGAGTTTAATAAAGACGTTGAAATTTTAACAAAAATTGATGATTTTGGAAATATTAAACAGGCAGGAGCTGCAATTGGGACGGCAGATGTTAATCGTTCAATGGATATACTTACGGTTATGATGTTGCAAAATGGTACTGAAATGTCTGATAGGGCGAGTAGACGAATTACATTTGGTGATGCTGTTGGTTCAGGTTCATATATTCCTAGTGAGAAAGCATTAAAGCAATATACGGATTTTGCATCAGCCGCGACCCCGGTATATACATGGAATAAGCAACAAAATTATTCTATAGATGAATTTTTTCAAGGAAATGTTGCAATGATGATTAATTATTCATGGCATTACGATACAATTAAGGCGAAAAATGCAAAGTTAAATTTTGCTGTGGCAGATTTACCACAAAAATCTCTTGATAACGTAGGGGATCAAATTAATTTTGCAAATTATTGGGCATTTGTAGTTGCGAAAAATAAAAAGCCGACACAAAGTTTGGAAAAAGATGCGATACAAATAACTAATGAGATGCGTGTGCATGAGGCGTGGCAATTTTTGAAGGCTCTCAGTTTTCCAACAGAAAAGGGTGTTACATTACAAAATGCAGTAAGTGGCGAGAGTCTTACTTATAAGACAGATTTTGATTTAACTCAGAAATATTTGGAGGCAACTGGTAAACCAGCGGCGCGTAGGGATTTGATTGCAAAAGAAGAAAGTGATGTGAGATTGGGGGCATTTGCAAGGGGTAATTTAATTGCACGTTCGTGGTGGCGCAATAATTCAATAGCAATAGATGCAATTTTTGCAGATATGATTGATAGCGTAAATACGGGCAAGGCGTCAGTACATGATGCAATTGAAATAGGTGCGCAACGTGCTCAACAATTGATGAAATAAATATTTAGCACATAAAAGATTATGAAATTTTTATTAAGAATTGGCATGTTATTATCTATTGTGGTAATGAGTATTTTTGTTGTAAATTTTACTAATATAGTACATGCAGCATATGAAGAAGTTATACCACTTAGCAATGCAAGAAATCAAAGAGACACAGAAAGAATTAAGGCATATAATGATAGATTTAATCAAATGAAGAATGATTTGGAGGCAAATGGCTTGGCTGATTCACCATATGGACGACAATTATTAAGAAGATATAGAACTTCATTTCCACGACACATAAGAGGAGCGATTGAACATCCAAATGATCATAGGTATACAGATTATAGTTATTTAAGCGGTGTCGAGCAAATGAATTTACATGCGAGGCCAAGAGTGTTTGGAGAGATTAGGGCAATGGCGGAAAGAAATAATGTTGACCCCAGTATAATAAGTGGTTATGGTCTGGATAATGGTCATGTCAAGACTATTAGTACTGTAAATAATGAAGAATTTGATGCAAATGGTAAAGTGAATAATAATCCTTCAGGAGGAGGCGCAGGCACAGGTTCGGGCACAGGTTCAAATAACAATCCTTCAGGAGGAGGCGCAGGCACAGGTTCAAATAGTAGTACTTCACAAACAGGAGGTCAAAACACAAATTCAGGTAATTCACAACCAAGTGGATATAATACAAACTCGAGTTCTGGTTCTGGAGTAAGTTCATCTGGTAATTCTGGTGGTATAGTGCCGTGTGGTGGTGTAAATGCTAATGATCAAAGTCAAGCATGTACCATTTGTCATTTGATAGAGGGGATACATAATATTGTAAAATTTATAATGGGTTTGATTGTGGTTACAGCTACGGTAGTAATTGTTGTGGCGGGTGTGATGTATATTGTATCGGCTGGTAATCCTGCTATGATAACAATGGCAAAAACAGCGATAAAAAATGCACTTATAGGGGTGGTAGTTATACTTACAGCTTTTATGATGATTACTTTTATAGCAAATCGTATGTTTGGTGCAACTGGTCATGGTTTAGGCAGTAGAGTGTGGCATTTTGAATGTCAATAAGTTAAAAAACTAGTTAAACAATATGAAATTAATAAATATTGCACAAGCAGGTCCGATGGCAAGTGCTCCGCCAGCGAGTAGTTATTTAAACGGAGTGATAGAGTTTGGAGTTGTGTTGGTAGGAGGACTCGCAGTGCTAGGGATACTTATTTCGGGTGCAATGTATATGATGTCCGGTGGCGATAGTACTCGTGTGCAAACAGCCAAAAAAGCTCTCACAGCAAGTATTGTAGGTTTAGTTGTTGCATTACTGTCACTTATTATTGTTAAAACAGTTATTGGTTTTGTTTAGGGTTTAAAAAAGGACTTGATAAAAACAGGTTATTATTTGTATTTAGTTATTTTTGTTTTCGCAAAAATAACTAGAAGCATAAGAGGGATTGTTACAGCAACTCAGCTCTTCCTATAAATTAAAATTTGTAATATAATATACATATATGAATAGAAATATAAAAATAAAGAGAGGAGGTGGAAATAAATGATAAAGAGAATGAAAAATACGTTTTTTACATTATCTTCAACTCTATTACTACTTCCAATGATGGTGTCAGCGGCTGGTGATTATGGAATTGGTCAGAATCAAGGCGCAGGAGGTAACGGTGGAGATATTGCAGGGATTATTCAGAAGATGATTTCTTTTCTACTGGGATTTGTAGGTGGACTTAGTGTTCTTATGATTATTGTAGCTGGTATAATGTATATTACTTCTGGTGGAGATGAAGGGCGTGTTGATACAGCAAAAAAGTGGTTGACATATGCAATAGTTGGTTTGGTAGTTGCTCTACTTGGCTGGGTTATTGTTAAAACAATTATTACTGGTTTGGGTTAGTCTTCATAAAGACTTTTGTGAAATTATATTGCAATATAAAGCGAGAATACTTAAGTATTCTCGCTTTTATTTTTTTATATTTTGTTGTATAATGCAAATATAAATAAATAATATAAAGAGCAATGAAAAATAAAAAAATTGTAATAGGAACAATTGCAATTGCAATACTAATAGGTGGTATTTTATTTACACAAGATGTTTGTTTGGCGGCTATTACAGCTCCATCCGGAACAGGATTACCATCAGGCACCATTGCGGGTTCAATATCAAAAATTATAGCAACACTTGCAAAATTTATTGGTGGACTTAGTGTGCTTATGATTGTAATTGGTGGCATAATGTATATATCATCAGGTGGAGACTCTGGAAAAGTCGATATGGCAAAAAATACAATAATATATTCCGTAATAGGGTTGATTGTGGCACTTCTTGCATGGATTATCGTTAAATCTGTAATAGGGGCTATATAATTATTGATAAAATTATGATAAAACAAAAATATTTAAAATATTTAATTTTACCAAGTTTTTTTGCAGTTTTTGCGTTGATGTTGGTTGGGGGAAATGTTTTTGCTGCACAAGATAGTTCAGCTGGAGGTGGAGGTTCATTTGAAAATCCAATTGCATTTTCTACGGTAGACAATCTGTTAGCAAAAGTAGCCACAACTGTTCAAGGTGTAGTTTCTGCACTTGCTGTTCTTATGATAGTAGTGGCTGGAATCCTTTATATGACATCGGCTGGAGATCAAGGTAGAGTAGAAACAGCAAAAAAAGCAGTAACGGCAGCGATTATTGGACTAGCGCTAGCATTAGCTGCTCCAGCATTACTTAAAGAAATTTATGATGTGTTGGGTGCGTCAGGAGCTCCTACACCAAACAGAACTTTAAGTCAGATTATTATAGAAACAATTAAGGTATTATCTGGATTTGTAGGAGGCATATCAGTACTTATGTTGGTAATAGGAGGTATAATGTATATCACTTCAGCAGGAGACAGCACAAAAGCAGACACAGCAAAAAATATTATTCAATATGCAATTATTGGGCTTATTGTTGCACTTCTGTCACTTATTATAGTGACACAGGTTATTAATATTTTTTAATCAAATTTTTAGAAAAAAGAAAAAAACGGTTGTGAGCAGTTGCTCACAACCGTTTTTAGTTATAAAAACTTAGAAAAATAGTACCTTCTAGGTCTTTATAACCATAATATGCTTGAGACACATTTACATTAACGTGAATGTATCTATTAAAGTGTTCCAATTTTTCATTATTTGGGACTCCGTCAATTAAGCAAATCCCATACATTGAAAGATCCTGTATTGGCATGATTGCCCATTCATTAGGTAACATGGGGTCTATCCTTCTCCCGTACCTTGCTTTGATGACTTTTCTCCCATCAGCAAAGAGTTGGGAGTAGCTCCCAGATACTTTTACTGTGTAGGGAGTGTTGCAATGTGAGGGTACAGATATTCTCATACCTCCGACTTGTTGTTTTGGCGCATATGTCAACTGACCGCATAATTGTGGTTCTGGCTTGCCAGCCACAATTTTTTTTAATCCGGTCAGAGCATCCTCTAAATCTTTCTTGGGGGATGCGTAGCCCTCAGCCTTTTTCTCTATGCACCTTTTGAGTGCAGGAGAGGCAGTGACGGCTCCGGATTTGATTTTCTCTAACAAATCATCCAGGTCATCTGGATCAATGTTGATTTTTTTGAAACAAGCATCAATTTCCGCTTGTTTATAGGTTCCGTGGAGCTTATAAGCAATTTTCTTTCCTTTCATATCGGCGGTATAACCGTCGGTATCAAGACCAACCCAGCTATACAGGATATGACTATATTGACCGAAAAATATTGCCAGTACAGCTATGGCTATAAGCCATTTTGTGCTTTTTTTCATTATTATCCTCCAATTTTTTCTGAAAAAGCATTAAATCCGATGAACAGACAAACGCAAGCAACGATACTCGCACTTGTCCATGTAAAATCAATTACAGAAGGAATGCCAAATAATACAACTGTTCCTGCCATGATTTTGAATCCTGCTGCGAAATACTGTGATAAAAATTCTTTTGTGCCATCTATTCCACTGACGTTACTACGAGCAATCCCGTAAACACCGCCAGCTAAGGCCACTTTAAAAATGTGCCTTGCATAAAATAGATTTAATATTATTGCAAACAGCGAGATGGCCATAAAAATTAGACCAATCTTTTTGTATGCATTGAATTCAATATTCACTGCCATGTGAATAGTGAACATACAAACAATTGCTACAAGACTGAACATCAAGGTTGTATACAGCGAACTTGTCGCTGATACGAATCGTTCTTCAGCCCGAGCTACCTCATCGCTATTTTCGTGAATGAAATAACGAATTGCATTGATAATTGTTTCCATTATTTTTTCCTCCAAGACAATGATTTCCACAATGTAGAGAACGGATTTGTGCCATTTTCCGCACGCAATTCTTCAAGAGATTTGCGTTCTGGCAGTTTACCGTGTTTTTTCTCCATGGTAGCAACATATTTTTTGGCATGTTCAGTGATTTGCTCTAAACGGGCATGCAAATATTCATCACCATTGACCGTAGAACTAATCCACGAATCAATCTGCCCTGGAGTCATCAATATCAAATCTTTACAGATATTGATACCTCTTCGATTCATATTGCGTACTACTTTTTTGTCGGGCAATTGCTTACCCTTAGAGTCTTTTCCTTGGGGAATGAACTCTGTTACAGATTGTTCACCCAGACCAATGTCCAGAATTATATCCTTTCGGACCTCAACCGGCAAAGCAGATAACTTGTCTGTTACAACTTTTCCAGCCATGTTGGCTGCAGTGTAATCGGCAATACGTCCTTCCTTTACCAATTCCTTCTTTGCTATAGCAAAGGCTTCCCGAAATAAAGATTCATCCGTACGGGTTCGGCCTTTTTTGTCAGCCTGGATCCCGTCGCTTTTTGGATTAGCATCACTGCCAGAACCGTGCCCAAAAAGAAAAGGTTGGGCAATGGTTGTCCAAAAAGTGTGAAGATCGCTACCAACTCTGGCAACGTCTTTCAATTTTTCAGTTGTTTTTTTATTCATTATAATCCTCCATTCAATGTGTTGTTAATGAACCGTTAATGGTTCAAATTTTATAAGGTGCTTTTAAAAAAAACATTAAATTTACCATTATTCACAGAATTAAACACTATTAGAGCATTTTATTACTGTGATACGCTAGTATAGCATACTTTTTGGGTTTTGTCAAGATTGACTAACGGATTAGTTTTGCTATAATAAGTCTATGAAATGAACTCATCTAGGGTTTTGAAAAATACTCCTAAAATTAATCATAGAAAAAGCAATATACCTAAAACCCATAAACA
>JALVPE010000099.1 GCA_027031945.1 Candidatus Moraniibacteriota bacterium | reverse complement strand
GTTTTTGTTTGTAGTTTTATTCATAGAAAAGTGTTAGAATGTTAATATAACTTGGTTAACAAGTTATTATTAGTTATTATAGCATTTTAGCACTTTTCTGGGGATAACCCTAGATGAGTTAATTAAATAAAAAATAAAAATGAATGGCTTAACACAAAAAGAGGTTGAATTAAGACGACAAAAATTTGGTTTTAATGAGATTGTAGAACATTCAGAGAATAGTGTTGTCAAATTATTTAAAAAGTTTTGGGGTCCAATACCATGGATGATTGAAACATCTGCCGTGTTATCTATTATACTTAAAGATTGGGTGGATTTTTTTATTATACTCACATTATTATTTGTAAATGTAATTGTTGATTATTTACAAGACGCCAAAGCCTCTAAAGCACTTGCAAAGCTAAAAGATAGCTTAGCATATAAAGTTTTAGTTTTGAGAGATAATCATTTTATAGAAATTTTAGCTCGTGAATTAGTACCAAATGATATTATAAAGTTAAGAATTGGTGATATTGTTGGTGCAGACGCTAAGCTCATATCTGGAGAATATTTAGAAGTTGATCAATCAATGCTTACAGGAGAATCTTTGTCTGTGGAAAAAAGTATTGGTGATAAAGTTTTTGCCGGTTCTATCATCAAGCAGGGAAACATGATCGCGGAGGTTACAAATATAGGTAAAAGCACTTTTGTAGGGAAAAGTGGGGAATTGATTGCTAAAGCTGAAAAAGAAAGAGTTAGTCATTTTCAAAAAGCAATTATGCAGATTGGTCATTTTTTGATCGTTATTTCAATTATTTTGGCAGGCATAATTCTTTTAGTGTCAATAAATAGACATGATGCACTTATAGAAGATGTGCGATTTGTAATGGTTTTACTAATAGCTTCTATTCCAGTTGCTCTTCCGGCAGTTTTGTCTGTTACTATGGCTATAGGAGCGCTAGAGATTGCAAAGAAAAAAGCCGTTGTTAAAAATCTTTTTGTAATTGAAGAAATGGCAGGTGTTAATGTTTTATGCTCTGATAAAACTGGAACATTAACGAAAAATAAATTAAGTATTCATAATCCATTATTATACGCTGATTTTACTCAAGAGGATTTATTCTTGTATGCAGTACTTGCAAGCACTCAAGAAAATCATGATCCAATAGAAACTCCAATATATGAATATGTAAAAGATAATCATTTGATTTTGGATATTAAAAAGTATAAATTACTTTCATTTACTCCATTTGATCCCATTAAAAAGAAAACCAAAGCTACATATGAATACAATGGAAAGCGATTGTTAGTTTATAAAGGGGCCCCACAAGTTATAGCTGAATTAATAAAGGATAATAAAGCTAAAAAACAAGTATTAAAAGATATTAAAGCTTTAGCAAGAAAGGGGTACCGTTCATTAGCTGTTGCTTTTGGCGATAAAAAAACTGAAGATATACATATAGTTGGTATTATTCCTTTTTTAGATCCACCTAGGAAAGATTCTATTGAAGTTATAAAGAAGATTAGATCTATGGGAATAGATGTTAAGATGCTCACGGGTGATAATCAAGCGATAGCTAAAGAAATTGCAAAGATGTTAAAGATTGGGGATAATATTTTACCAATTGTTGAAATGAAAACAGGAAGTTTGATAAAAGAACAAACGACACTTGCAAAAATAATAGCGAAGGGAATTTTTGAAAAATTAGGTAGAAAAATTTCACAAGAAGATTTAGCGGTATTTGGCGAAGAAATTGCAAATGCTGTAAGAGAAGAGCTAAAAGAGTTTCAAGTGTCTGATGGATATATCAAACAACATGAATCAGATATTATTAAGCTTATTGAAAAGGCGGATGGTTTTTCAGAGGTGTTGCCGGAAGATAAATATTTTATTATAGATAAATTACAAAAGAATACGCATTTTGTAGCAATGACAGGAGATGGAGTGAATGATGCCCCAGCACTCAAGAAAGCAGATGTGGGAATTGCAGTGTCAGGAGCAACTGATGCTGCGAGAGCTGCATCTGATATTGTGCTTTTTGCATCCGGACTTTCTGTTATAAATAGCGCTATAGAACTTGCCAGAGAAACTTTTGAACGAATGAAGGGTTATGCAATGTTTCGTATAGCTGAAACAATTCGTATCATTTTATTCATGTCCCTTTCCATTATTGTTTTTAATTTTTATCCCGTGACTGCAATTATGATTATTATTTTAGCATTACTTAACGATATTCCAGTCATGATGATTGCTTATGATAATGCCCCTATTAGTCAAAAGCCAGTACATTGGGATATGCGTGAAGTTTTGACAGTATCATCAGTTTTGGGTATCGCCGGAGTTCTTTCATCTTTTTTAATTTTTTATTATTTGTATGCAAATTCTTTTTCCTTAACTTTAATACAAGCTATATTATTTTTGAAACTTGATGTTGCTGGACACTCTACCTTATATTTGACGCGTGCCGGTAAAAATCATTTTTGGCATAAACCGTTTCCATCACTTAAATTTTTTATTCCAGCATTTACCACCCGTATAATAGGTACTTTCATTGCAGTGTATGGAATTTTTATGGAACCTATTGGTTGGAAGATTGCCGGATTGGTTTGGATTTATGCTTTGGTTTGGTGGATTTTTAATGATTTTGCAAAAGTGTGGACATACAAGGCCTTGACTAAGATTTCTCAAACAAAAATGAAATATGTATCAACAAAGTAATTTTAATTTTTTAAAGTAATATGACAATGAAAACAATGTCATATATACTTGTAGTATAAGTAATAATTTATTGAAAGAATTATGAGTGATGTAGAGTTTGTAGATGGTTTAATAGTCAAGAAGCCACATCCAAATGCACCTGATTTTGTAAAGGGTAGCCTTTCTATTAAGCGAGAAGATTTAATAAAATGGTTACAACAAAAACAAAGTGAGTGGATAAATATAGATTTAAAGGAGTCTCAAAAAGGAAGTTGGTATGCACAGGTAAATGATTGGCAACCAAAATCAAACGGGAATAGACAAGATGATTCAAATATACCGTTACCAGAAGAACCTTCAGATATTGATGATGATTTTGATATCGGAAAAGTACCTTTTTAAGTTTAGAAATGATTTATAAAGTTCTTATTATGTACTCTATGTCTTTTGTTTGGTATAAACGACAAGATAACAGTTATTTCGTTTTGCTGGGATAGTGTAATATGTTTATGAGGCATCTCTTTATATGTTAATTGATTACCTTAACTAAATCATTATACATTATATTGAGGTGTCTTTTTGTTATTAGAAATTAAGATTGGGAGTAGAATGTAAGTGGGTACTATTGACAAAAAATGATATACGTGCTATAGTTATTGGTTACCTAATTTATTAGGAATATAACCATATTGTTATTAGTAATTATTATTAAACATATATCATTATGAAGAGGTTTATTAGTTTTATAGGTGTTGCAAGCATTTTTATTGTGGGAATTGCAATAGCGTCAAATTCATATGCGGCATCACCACGTTATAACAGTACATGTCACTTACATGCAAAGTCTGGTGATATTTTAGTGCAATTTGGTAATACTGTTATTCTTTCTAGTCATTCACCAAACAATTTTGCAAAAAATGTATCTATCCCAGCTGGTAAATATAAGGTATCATTAGAGGCATTTGATGGATATCCAGGACGTTCACATTCAGATCCAAGAGGACAAAGTAAAGAGCAATATTATGTTAAATTTCTTTCAAATGGACATACTATTGCAACATCTGGTACAAGTGGAGATGTTCCTGATAATGTAGAACAAGCATATTGGCGTGGAGTGGTAAATAATTCATTTAATATTGGGAATAATGTGTCACGTATTATTGTACAGCATGCCGCATATCCTAGTAGTCATCCAAATAGTGTAATGCCAAAGTGTATGCTTTTGGAATCAATTGAACCAGTAATAAATGGTGTGTGTGGTCCTGCAAATGGTAAAACTTTTGATTCAAAACCAACATCAGGATTATGTGCTGCCGGAAGTTTTTCAGGAACAATTGGCAAAGGTCCATGGAGTTGGACATGTTTTGGAAGTAATGGTGGTTCTGATGCATCATGTCATGCAGATATTACATCACCACAATGTGGCAATGCACAAGGTAAAGAGTTTAAAAGTGCACCGACATCGGGGTTATGTAGTATTGGTTATGCAACAGGCATGACAACAACTTCAAATCAATTTCGATGGCAATGTACTCATGGCACAAAAGAAACAACATGTATGGCTACTCGTTATATTCCGATATGTGGAAATAATGTGATAGATAATGGTGAAAAATGTGATGATGGCAATACGGTCAGTGGTGATGGTTGTAGTGCAACATGTACCATTGAGTCGGCATCAATTAAAATTGTTAAAGATGATAATGATAATCATGATGACACCCAATCTGTCAAAGCAAATGAAAAAGCAACGTTTACAATTACAGTGACAAATATTGGTGAAAAAATCCTTAAAGATGTTGAAATAACAGATGCAAAAGAAGCAAATTGTAATCGTAGTGCAAATGAAACAAAAAATATGTATAATGGAAATTTATTTGATGCAGGTGAAAGTTTTTCTTATACATGTGTTGATACAAAAGTTTCTTCTGGATATACAAATACTGCGCATGTTAGCGCAAAATCAATTGATGATAAGAACACTGTGTCAGATAGTGATAGTACGGTTATTACTTTGCAAGTGCCGGAGCCTGTATGCGGAAATGGCAAACTTGAATCAAATGAAAAATGTGATGATGGTAATACAGTAAGTGGTGATGGTTGTAGTGCAACATGCACCATTGAGTCAAAACCGGAACCTACAAAAGACAAGGATAAGGAAGATAGTGCAATTGGAAATCTTGTATGGAATGATCAGAATAAAAATTGTATACAAGATGCCGGAGAGGAAGGAATTTCTGGTGTTAAACTTAAATTATATAATGGCAATCATGTACAAACAGATCGTACAAATTCTCGTGGTCGTTATAAATTTAAAAATCTTAAAAAAGGACATTATCGTCTTGTTGTAGCACAGGAAACTATTCCGGATGGTTGTTATCAAGTGTGTGATCCAGATGGAACAAAGATGGACCAAAAAACAAATATAAAAATAAAAGATGGCAAATATTATCGCAAAGCAGATTTTGGATATTATTGTTCAAATAATGCTTCGGTTGATACACAAAACTCACCACGAACAGGTGCTGGTTCGGTTGCAGGCATAGGTTCGCTTATGGTGGCGGCACTATCTGCTGGATTTGTGTACAAACGTAATATAGAAAGATAATATAAAAATATTATAAAAAGACTCACATTAATCGTGAGTCTTTTTATAACCATTTAGATTTACCATTTTTATAAAAAGTCATCGTATTCTTAATTATTTCTTTAATTTGGTTAATTTTTTATTTACATCTTTTTAGTGTATAATAAAGAGTGTTAAAAGTGCTCATTGATATTATTAAAAGATTGTCGAGTGATAGCTCTTTGAGTCTGTAAAGACTCTGGAGAGGAAAGTCCGGACACTACCTCTGTTGGTAAGACAGGGAAACGGTAGCGGGTAATTCCCGTCTAGAGTGATCTACGAGGTGCGAGCAGAGACGTGTTAAACCGTGAGGTTTACAATCCTTGATTTTTTCAAGAATAGTTTCGTAGTAATACGAAAGTGAAACGGCTAAATCCTTACCGTAGTGCAAGACCGTATCTTTCCATCAATGGAGAGGGGAGTCGCAAGGATTTGTATGGTAACATGCAAACAAGATAGATTATCACTGTAAACAGAATCCGGCTTACTGACAATCTTTTAGTAATATTTGTGAGTGATTAAAATTAATATTGTTTATGAAAAAGTCGGAATTATTTTTTAGTATAATTCAAGTTTTTATCGATTTTGGTTTAATTGTAGTTGCAATTCTGTTTACATATAAATTAAGACACACTTCGCAAATTCAATTACTGATTAAAAAAGAAGGTTTATATAATATTTCTCTTGAGCAGTATGTACATTTGACTATTTTAATTGCTGTTGTTGCAATTATTGTTTTTGCTTTTGAGGGCCTCTATAATATTCGTTCTACGCGTAAATTTTGGCAAGAAGTCTATTCTATTTTTAAAGGTGTCACAATAGTTCTTGTTCTAGTAATGATTGGTTTCTTTTTGCAACGTGAGTGGTTTTCATCACGATTTGTGATAGTTACCGCTGCTGTACTCGTAGTTACTTGGGTTTCTATTGGACGCATAATAATGCATTCACTTCAAAAATGGTTACTCGTGCAGTATGGCACTGGTGTGCATAGAGTATTATTGATAGGTGCTGGTGATAAAATTAAATATATATGTAACATTATACGTGCAGAACAGTGGTTGGGATATAAGGTGATTGAACATATTGATTATATCAATATCAAAAAAATTAAAAAAATAAATAAACGATTTGGTATTGATGAGATAATAGTAGATGAACCATCTATGCCAGATGACCTACTGGCTAAATTACATGATTATTGTGAGATTAATGATATTACATATAAATTTATTCCCTCATCACGACAAACTACACGATTTGCAATAACAATTTTTGGAGGGGAACCTCTTATAGAGCTTATGCATACTCCATTGGATGGTTGGGGTAAAATTATTAAAAGGATAATTGATGTAGTAGTATCGGCTTGTCTTATTGTAATAACTAGTCCAATCATGTTGGCTGCCGCTATTTTGGTTAAATTGGAGAATTTGGAAGCGCCCATCGTATTCAAGAATGCTCGAATTGGGTCTCATGGTAAAGAATTTTATGTGTATAAGTTTAGATATTTGAAATGGAAATGGTGTACAACAAAATTAAATCCAAATTACAAAAACGCTATAAAATATGAAAAAGAATTAATTAAAAAACAATCTCTTAGGATTGGTCCGATTTACAAAATACAAAATGACCCACGTAAATCGTGGATTGGTAGATTTTTGGAAAGATTTTCTATTGATGAGTTTCCGCAGTTTTTTAATGTGTTTAAAGGGGATATGAGTCTGGTGGGTCCAAGACCACATCAACAAAGAGAAGTAGAAAAATATAGGGAATATCATAGAAGATTGCTTACCATAAAACCGGGAATAACAGGTAAGGCACAAATATCAGGGCGAAGTGATTTGGATTTTGAAGATGAATATAGATTAGATGTGTTTTATATAGAAAATTGGTCATTGGTGCTTGATATAAAAATATTACTCAAAACTCCATGGGCGGTTTTACGTTCAAGAAAGAATTAAATTAGAAAAATAAAGTGAAAATATCGGCAAATATTAAAAACATTTACAATAATTTCTCTTATTACAATCTTTTATTTTCATTAAAGTGAAATTCTGGAATTTATTATCGTGATGATGACGATTTTATATGATTTGGAGGAAATAAAAGATTGCAATTTATATATTTTTGCAATCATACGAGGATTGATGTTATAATAATAACATAATTTGTTATTATTAATGATATGGTAAAATATATAATTAAGCTTTTAGTTGTGGCAGGTGCTTTACTTGTTGCGGAGCATTTCGTGAGTGGAATTACAGTAGATAGTTTTTGGCCAACTGCTGTATTGGCTGCTTTTATATTTGGATTACTAAATGTTACAGTTAAACCTATTTTAAAAATACTTGCATTTCCTATCACTTTTATTAGTTTGGGATTTTTTGGACTTCTTATAAATATTTTGGTTTTTTGGTTGATAACATTTGTACATGGCGTAACAATAGATGGATTTGTGCCAGCAATGCTGGGACTTATCATTGTTACAATTGTTAGTTGGGTTGCTGATATTATATTGAAATAATGAAGATAGCTTTAGTACACGATTATCTCGTGCAACATGGTGGTGCAGAGAAGGTTTTGGAGTGTTTTTGTGAACTATTTCCATATGCGCCAATTTATACACTTATTTATGATAAAAAAGTAATGGGGGATACTTTTGCGCATTGTAATATTTATACTTCTTCATTGCAGAATATACCTTTTGCACGTACTAGACATAGAATATTCCCACTTTTAATGCCAATGGCAATTGAGGAATTCGATTTATCACAGTTTGACATTGTACTCTCTGATTCATCTAGTTTTGCAAAAGGAATTATTACACGACCAGAAACTTTACATATTTCATATGTGCACACACCTATGCGTTATGCATGGGATGATTGTCAAAAGTATACA
Source organism: Candidatus Moraniibacteriota bacterium (assembly GCA_027031945.1). GTDB lineage: Bacteria > Patescibacteriota > Minisyncoccia > Moranbacterales. The sequence continues at coordinate 717 of JALVPE010000099.1, read as the reverse complement.
CGTGATTTTGGATTGCCAAAAGTAATTGAAAAATTAGTACCTTTTATGATGAATAGTATACGTATATGGGATGGTGTAAGTAGTGATCGTGTTGATAAATATATAGCTAATTCTAATTTTGTTGCACGTAGAATTAAAAAATATTATAACAAAAATGCTACAGTTATTAATCCGCCAGTGAATATAGATAATTTTTATATAGATACACAAAATGCAAAAAATTATTATCTTATGGTGGGACGACTTATTGCATACAAAAGACATGATATTGCAGTTAGAGCTTTTAATAAATTAAAATTACCACTTAAAATTATTGGACGCGGACCAGAACTTAATTCATTAAAAAAGATAGCTAAAAACAATATTGAATTTTTGGGACGTGTGGATGATGAAAAGTTGGCAGAATATTATGCAAATGCAAAAGCTTTTATCTTTCCACAAGAAGAAGATTTTGGTATAGTAGCAATAGAAGCTATGGCAGCGGGACGACCGATCATTGCATATCGGGGAGGTGATATTGTGGAACATATGGATAATGGAAAGACAGGTATTTTCTTTGATGAACAAACGTCGGAAGCATTGTTACAAGCTGTTAAAAAATTTGATAAATATAAATTTAATCCTCATTATATAAGAAAACAATCTAAAAGATTTGACAGAGAGTTATTTAAACATGAAATGAAAGACTACATTGAAAGTGCATTTGAAGAGCATATG
>JALVPE010000098.1 GCA_027031945.1 Candidatus Moraniibacteriota bacterium | reverse complement strand
TTTCTGGAATACTACCTTTTGTAGTATTGTGGATTTTGCAACAAGTATTTGGACAAGAAATCGATATGTTTGTTTTCATGTTATTTGAGATGATTACCGGATTTGTGTATTTTATTGGCATGTTTGCTAAACATGATGGGGCATGACAATCCACAGAGTCTGGAGATGCTGGTTTATTTGGTTGTTTACATTGCCAATACCATCTACCAGTCGGCAATAAATACGGAGATATACTAACAACACTTGAATTTGCACATAGGTTAGGATTTGTTGGAGTCACATTAGTAAATTGCCCTTTTTTACTTCCACACTCTGCTACATAATTAATCGTACAATTACTTGTACATTTTTGACCACCAGACACACCGTCATTGCCATCACACTGTTCGGTACCATTTTTTATGCCATCCCCACAATAAGGTCCATTAGCTACTGTATTAGTACACGTATTGCTACAATACTGACACGTTCCGTCGTACGGAGCAATACACGGCACACCATTTTTAATCCCTCTGTCACATTGCTCATTTCCGTTTACAATGCCATCCCCACAATAAGGTCCTATAACAGGTTGCCACGTGCATTGATTTGGTTTATTTGGTGACACACAATAACGACACATCGAACCATATGACGCAGTACAAGTATCAACTGGCGTACTACCTGCTGTAGTATCACATGCTTCGGGTGGAGTAATTTTCCCATCCCCACAATAACTACATCTACTAGCAGTTCCTACGCTAACAGACCATGATACAGTTTCCTCTGGTAGCACAATCTTATTCGTACAATAATTCACACTATCATCATCTGGTGATTCCACAGTCGGACAAAACATCCACTCTGGTTTCCTATTATTAACCGAATCAGGATGATCCCAATGTTCTGAAATCCAATCATTAGAGCCATCATATTTCCATACTCTACCATTAATTTTTGTTCCTTTTTTAGGTTTTGAAAAATGTACCCATACCCACATACGCGCTTTTACTTTTGGAAAATGTGCTGTTATGGTAGCTCTACCTTTACCTACCGCTTTGCACTGCATACCAGTACAAGTAACTACTTTAGTATTACTTGAAGACAAATACACTTTGCCAGATCCATAACCTGTCTTTCCATCCCATGTAACCGGTTTTACAGCTGACCATGCTATTTTACCCCATCTGCCTCCACCACCAGAATCATAAAATCTTTGCCAATATGTTGCCTTTTCTTTTTCTTTTGTACGATCTTTATTGATAGATGTGACCCAAAGTCCATGCGGAGTATCCCACGATCCTCCTCCTGCTGTAAATGTAAATGTAGGTGAATATCCAAAAGCATTACTATCTCCCACACACATATCCAGACTACCTGAAGTAAGTCCTGCTGTATGTCCAATTGTTACAGTGCCATCACGAGAATATAATCTTTTAATAACTGCACCATCGTTGCCCCTGATATAAATACTATGCACATCAATATTATCCACAGTTGCTGAAGCAGTTTCTTCATTTGTCATAGCTTGAGTAGACCCTGCATATCCAACAAACAATATACAAAATACGATAATTTTTATTTGCTTCAAAAAGTTTAGATTGTTCATATTATTATAATTATTCATATTATTTTTGTTTATATCGCTTTATGCCAAAAAATATTAATACCGAAACAAAAAGGAGAGCCGATAATCCAAACAGCACATATTTTGCATTATTTAAAAAGCTTGTTTTGTTTACTTTTTTATGAGAACCACAACTATCAAAATCTTCACAATTATAATTTACTTCATACTCATCAACTAATTCATTTTTATTATTAAACATTTGCGCTTTCAAAGCTAGGTGATCGTATTTTTTTGCTGCAACAAAATCAGTTTTGTCTACAGACATAGATGATGGTATAACCCCTTCATAGTTTATATTTGCAATACCTTTTTTATTATCTAAATCTATTAATTTAATGACAACTTTTCCTTTAGTACTGACTCCTGTAGTATTATGAAAACAAGTAAATAATGTTACATTATCACCTTTACTAATTGGAAATTTTGTTATTGCAGGATAATTGAGCCTTGGTTTTTCTATATTATTAACAAAACGAACATTTACAATTGACTTTTGATCACCTGACACAGCCGTTATTTTAACATAATAAACACTTTCATTAATATTAGTAATTGTATGTTTTAAATTAACACTATCATTAGACGGAATTGTTATTTGTTCTTTTGATGAATCAAGTAAATCTTTTTCATTTAAACTATCCCAATAATAAACATCGTATGTAACGTCAACTTTTTTATCTTCTTCAAACGTATTTATAATTGGCTGTTCAATTAATACGTTACTGCCATTTTCAACAATTGGCCAATTTCCTATGTGGAAGTATTTCTGATTATTCACTCTTGTTTTAGATCGATCAAAAGAAATAAATGCTTTTTGTTTCGTTACCACATTGAAATTTGCCGTCCCTGCAGTTATTTCATTTGAAAATGGCAATCCTCCTAAATTAAATTTTTTACCTACTGAAAAGAAATAATCAAAAACATAATCAGATGAAGATGATGACTCCGGAATAGTCCAATCAAATGATGCTGACTTTGATTCATTTGCTTTAAGAGAAATATCATTTATAGCAACAAATTCATCAACAATGAAATTGCCTTCTTCTAAAGAATTTCCATTTTTTTGTGAAACCCTAACAAATATATTGCCATTCGTAATCGGTTGATTATTCTCATTTATGATTTCCCCAGACACGTGTACTGTTTCTCCCGGTTTATAATACTCTTTTTCTGTACCTAACGAAACTTGTACACTCTGGAACTTATAATAATCAAAACAATCAATGTCATTTATTTGTTTAGGCACTTCCCAGTCATTACCTGACATAACTTCATCAAGAGCCTCGCGTGATAAAACGTCCGTTTTTACAAAATTTGCATCATCTCCAGCAGTTGAATCAACTGCATCACCTACTCCTTGTGCATTACTCACAAAAGGTACAATACACAACATAATAATACTC
>JALVPE010000097.1:1595-9257 GCA_027031945.1 Candidatus Moraniibacteriota bacterium | reverse complement strand
CTCTAAGACAACGATGGCACGTAAAGCAGTTGCAGAATATATAAAAACAAATAATATTACCGGGCTGACACCAGCTCATAAAATTTATATTGAAGATTATATTCAAAAAGCAACTACTGCAACCAATATTCATTCTGGAACAGAAATAGATTTTTCTAATGATTTAATTAATTCTGCCATAGAACAATCCAGAACTCTTTCAGACAATCAATTGAATAATCTAAACAAATATGCACAAAAAGTTTCAAATCTCTAGAAAAAAATATTTGTACTAGAAATATTTGTTCTTTATAAACATAAAAACCCTTAGCAGCGTTCTAAGGGTTTTTATGTTTGTATAAAATAAAAATTACAAAAAAACAATCAGTTATACTATCTTTTTTTCATTTTTTTTCTAATGAAAGCAGGAATATCAAGATCTTCATCCTCTTTACTATCTGTAACTATTTTCTTTGCAGATTGCGTAATAGGATTCAATTTAGAATTAATTGGTTCATCGATAATCATTCGAGAATTCATAACACTAGATTGTAGCATTACATCTTCTGACGTCATTTGTTGATTATCGACTTCAATAATATCATTTTGCATTCCGTGTGATTGTTGCGTGCCTACATCAATACTTCGACGTTCAAACCGTTCATTATTATTTATTTTGGGACTTACATTTATTGTTTTTTGTTGCGATGTTGATTGTTCTGTATGTGTTGTTGTCACAAATCCGCCATTTTTTGCAAGCTCTTCAACACCCCCTATTTTTTTATCGTCATCTTCACCATCATCCTCATCTTCAAATCCAGTAGCAACAACTGTAATTTGTATTTCGCCTTTATTTGCTTTATCACTAATCACTGTACCAAAAATAATCTTCGCATCAGGGTCTACTGATTCAGTAATAACATTTGAAGCCTCTTCAACTTCAAACATAGTAATGTCATCACTTCCAGTAATATTAAATAAAACTCGCTTTGCTCCATCTATCGAAAGATCTAAAAGTGGACTATTTACCGCAGCCTTCGCTGCTTCTGCCGCTCGATTTTCTCCAGTTGCTATACCAATTCCCATAAGGGCATCTCCACTATTTGACATAGTTGTTTCTACATCCTTAAAATCAACGTTAACGCTTTCATTACTACTATTACATATAATATCAGAAATACCCTGTACACCCTGCCTAAGAACATCATCAACGATTCTAAAAGAATTAACCAGACTCGTTTTTTTATCAATTATAGAAAGAATTTTATCATTTTGAATTGAAATAATGGTATCAACGCGTTTTTTAAGTGCAGCTAACCCTTCATCGGCAATTGCACGTCTACGAGCACCCTCGAAAGAAAATGGCTTCGTTACAACCGCAACAGTCAATATTCCCAACTCCTTTGCTGTTTCAGCCACAACCGGTGCAGCTCCAGTGCCTGTACCTCCACCAAGCCCACAAGTAACAAATACCATATCTGCACCTTTAAGAACATTTTGAATCTCTTCACGACTTTCTTCTGCTGCTTGACGTCCAACTTCTGGATTCATACCGGCACCAAGTCCTTTTGTCAAACTTTTACCTATATGCACTTTTTCTTCCGCTGTTGAATGATGTAATGCTTGTGTATCTGTATTAATCGCAACAAACTCAACGCCTTTCAAATTAGCATCAATCATTCTAGAAATTGCATTCCCACCGCCACCGCCAACCCCGATGACTTTAATACGTGAAAATGTTTCAATATCTGTTTTTACCTCTGCCATATCATTAATTCTACTAATTAAATAATGTTTCAATAAATTATCTCTACAGTTTATTACTTTACCATGTGCTCAAGATAACTGTCAATGTTTTCTTGCCAAATATATCCTTTTATGGTAAAAATTTATTAAATATATCTCGTACCTTTGTACCGATTTCTTTTACGCCGGAACCAATTGTGGTTATCGCACTGCCACTTCCAATAAAAGATTGTGTATTATCGTTTTCTACAGCCCATAAAATAAGCCCTATTACTGTCGCATATGAAGAATCATCAACATGATCTACAACTCCTAAAAGATTTGCCGGTTGTCCTATGGTTACCGGTAAACGTAACTTATCTTTTGCAAACTCTACAATGTGTGGCATATGAGCACCGCCACCAGTAAGCACAGCACCTGCCGGTAATAATTGATCCTTACCGATTGATTCTAATTCTTTTACAACAAGATCAAAAATTTCATCCAATCTTGCTTGTATAATTTCCAAAACATGATAATGATATACCGGTTCTGTTTCCGATTCGTCAATATGCGACAAATCAATTAAATCCTTTTTATTGACGCTTTCCATATCCGCACTTCCATATTCAAACTTAATTTTTTCTGCTATATCAATTTCTGTTCTCAGTCCTATTGCAATATCATGAGTAATAAAATCAGATCCAACTGGCAAAACTGCTGTATGAAACAATTCACCCTCTTCATATACAGCAATTGAAGTTGTACTTGCTCCTAAATTTACCAAAACAACACCAAGTTCTTTTTGTTTCTTTGTTAATGTTGATTCAGCTGCCGCGAGAGGTTCAATTATAAAATCAGTAATCGAAACATCTGCTCGTTCCATTGCATTTGTTAAATTCTTAACATGTGCACTCGGAGCCTCTACAATAACAGCATTAACTTCTAATCGTACGCCACGTAAACCAATTGGCTCTTTAATATCCTTTTGATCATCAAGACGAAACGATCTAGGAATTACATGTATAATTTCATTATTTGTAGGAATTGATACCGCTTGTGCCGCTTCTATAACACGCACTACATCATCCTCATTTACCTCACCATCAGCACGACTAATTGCTATAACTCCTTGTGACTCTGTAACTGAAATACCAGCCCCACCAATACTCACAATCGCACCTTTCACACTTTCTCCACTCATTTGCTCTGCTTTTTCAACAGCCTCTGCGATAGAATCAGCAGCATCATTTACATCAACAACAGCTCCACGACGCATGCCTCTTGATTGTGCAACACCAACACCCAATATACGAATTTGTTCACCATCTTCAAAGACATCAGCAACGACACACCGAACCACAGAAGAACCTAAATCTATACTTGTAATAATATTTGTTTTCATAAAAATAATTTTATTTAGAATACATGCATAATAAGTGGAACAAAAATTATAATACCGACAATACTAGCTCCTACACTAAGTATTAAAACCATAGCTGCCGACACATCCTTAATTACTTTTGCATATGGATGTTTTCGTGGCTTAAGAATATCAACTACACGTTCAATTGCTGTATTCATGAGTTCTATCATTAAGACTAAAAACGTCATAGTAACAATAATTGCAGCTTGCATAAGTGTTGCATGCAACAGAAATAAAACCAAAAACACAAAAGCTGCCATGTAAAGTTCTATGCGAAAGTTTCTCTCATTTTGAAACGTAAACATTATACCACGAATAGCTGCTTTGAAACTATAACTAATTGAACGATTTTTCATAAAAAATAATTAGATAAACATCTCACCAATTATATCTTGAATACGAAACATATCTTTGCCATGCACAAAACCAAGTAAATGCAGGATGCCATGCGCATATATAGTAAAAAATTCCTTATCAACATTATCACCATTTTTTTGTGCACCATCCTCTATGTAATTATAACACAAAATTACCTCACCAAGGAAGACTTCCTTTTTAGATTCATGCGAAATATCTTTTTGATCACTATAATCTCCGATAGATAACACATCCGTAACATTGTCACACTTGCGTAATTTTTTATTTATTCGTTTTATTTCATTCTCATCCACTACAGCAACACTTAGAGTTATTTCTTTATTTTCACAATTGCTAACTTTGGACATTTTTATTGTTTCTTGTGCTATTTGTGAAAATAATTTATTACTATATTTACATTTTTGTACTGTATTTACATCTACAATTACTTTCATACCAATATTTAATTTGATAAAGCATCCTCTACAATTGCCCTAACAACAGCACCATCTGTCTTATCTCCCACAATCCTCATTACAACTCCCATAACTTTACCCATGTCTTGTTTACCGCTAGCTCCAACATCAGATACAGCTTTTTTCACAACTACTCGCACTTCATCTTCTGTCATCTGTTTAGGTAAGTACTTTTCAATAAAACCAATCTCTCGTTCCTCCTTTTCGGCTAAATCATCACGCTTACCAATTTTAAATTGTCTAGCACTATCTTTTCTTTGTTTTATTGCACGTTTAACTAAAAAAATTATATCTTTATCACTCAATCCACCATCTCGCTTACCTTGAGCAATTTCCTCATTTTTTATCATGCTATCAAGAGAACGCAAAACATCCCGTCTTTCAACATCTTTGACCTTCATTGCTTCTTTTATATCATTTAAAATTTGTTCACGAATTGTCATATTTATTTTTTAATATTTATAAAGATATATTTCTCTCTATGCATACAAATTATTAAAATAATTTGTATGCACGACAAAATACATCACAACCAAACCATTACAACGATTTAGTTATCCCTCTTAATCTTTTTTTTAAGTTCTTTGAAAGCATCATCATCAAAACGACCGAGTTTTTTAAGTTTATCAACCTCTTTACGCATTCTATTTTTATACAAAGCTTCTGCTCTACGTGCTGTTTTACTCTTTTTTGGTACATCGAATCGATTTTTGCGAACATGCATCAAAACACCGCTTTGCTGCATACGACGTGTAAAGCGCTTAATCATGTTTTCTGTTGTTTCTCTATCATCTTTTTTATATACGTAAACCATTGAGTCACACTCCTTTCTATAAATTTAATTCACCCAAAACTAAATGTGGATGATTGAACAAATATTTCTATAAATACATACTCTACATCACCACTTATTTCATGAATTTTTACAAATATTAATTTACCTAATTATAAAATCTATTTCTTAATAGATTTATTGGGACGAATATCCTCAAAAAGAGGTGTCCCACCTATCAAATGCAAATGAATATGTGGCACTTCTTGTCCACCATCTTTACCAACTCTAAACAATAACTTATATCCACCTTCATCAATATTTTGTTTTTTTGCTAATTCTTTTGCGACCATAATCATATGACCAGCAACTTCCTTGCCAACATTACCAGATAAATCATTAATAGACGAAATGTGTTCTTTCGGAATAATTAAAATATGAACGGGAGCTAATTGAGCAATATCTGGGAATGCAATAACCATATCATCTTCATGAAGAATTTTAGCTGGCACCTCTTTATTTAAAATTTTACAAAATATGCAGTTATTCATATTATCACAATTATTTTCTTTTTACAAGTTTAGATATTTCTTTTAAATTCTTTTTTACAAAAGCTACAGCTTTTTTCTTAGTAATTGTTTCTTGTGTACCTGTAATCATATTCTTCACAATAACAGTATCGTCAAGTGCTTCCTGTTGTCCTATGATCAATGTTAAATCAACTCCTAATTTGCTCGCATATCGCAACTGTGCTTTTAATGTCCCACGCCCAAAACTCTCTGCCACCAAAATACCAGATTGCTCAATGTCTGCAAAAAGTTGCAAGCTTTTTTTCTTTGCCAAACTGCCAAGTTGAGCTAAAAATACACGTGGTTGTGATTCTTTATATTTTTTTGCTTTTACTCTTTTCATTTCCGTAATAAGTCTATCAATGCCAAAAGCAAAACCAATCGCTGGAGTAGGCTCACCTCCAAATAATTCAACTAGTTCATCAAAACGTCCACCACCACCCAAAGAGTGCTTAGCTCCATGTTCATCAGCAACAGAAATCTCAAATACTGTCCTGGTATAATAATCAAGTCCACGTACCAAATGCGGATCAATAGTATAAATAAGTTCTAACTCATCCAAATATTCTAATAAATTTTTAAAATGTTCACGTGATTCTTTATCGAGATAATCAATAGCCTGAGGTGCACCAGCACAAACTTGCATACATTTGTCATCTTTCACATCAAAAATACGCATTGGATTAGTATCTATCATATCACGATACTTCAATGGTAATTTGCTTTTCTTCGACCGAAAATATGCCTTAAGTAATTTTAAATATTCCTTGCGAGATTCTATTGTACCAATAGAATTTACACGAAATTGAATATTTTTAATACCTAAACTTTTTAATACTCTATGTGCAATCTGCATAATTTGAGCATCCAAAATCGCATCATCTTCTCCAAAAATATTAAACTCAGCCTGATGAAATTCCCTATAACGCCCCTCTCCGGGCTTATCATATCTATAAACCGGACCCATAGAGAACAACTTAATGGGTTTTGGTAAAATAGTCATTCCATGCTGAATATATGCCCTAACTGCAGAGGCCGTTAATTCCGGTCTAAGAGCCACCTTATCACCGCTCTTTGCACTAAAAGTATACAATTCCGAATTGATTATATCAGTATTTTCACCAATTGCTTTAATGAAAAGACTTTCCAATTCTATAACAGGTGTATCAATGCGCGAAAAACCATATTCTACTGAACGTTTCTCAAAAATCTTACGAATTTGCTGCCAATATGCCTGATCTCCCGGCAAAATATCCCTCATCCCACGTACTGTTTGTAAAGCTATTTGACCATTTATCGCTCCATATTGCACTACATCGTCGCCTTTTGAAAAATTTATATTTTTCTCTAAAACTTTTTTTGTTATTTTTTTTGACACTCCCTTCTTTCTTTTTGCCCTTTTTTTTATCGTCTTTTTAACAACTTTTTTCTTTTTAGTCACTTTTTTTGTTGTTTTTTTTCTTCGTGCCATAATAACTATGTCTTTAAGATTAATTAATATCTATTACATAAACTCCCCCTTTAACAATTTTCAAAAAATTGTTTAAAAAATCGTAAAATGCATTACAGGCCATGCTCTTACAACTACTTTACCAATTACTTTTTCTTTCTTCAGTGGACCAAAAGATCTTGAATCACTACTGGCTGGACGATTATCACCCAAAACATAATATTCATCTTTACTTAAAGTTACTCTTAGCGTACCATTTGTTTTGCGTCCTTCTGGCAAATATGCACTCTCATCTAATACGTGCCCATCTGGTGAAGCATCATTATAAATCATTACAACACCATTATCAATTTTTACTGTTTCTCCCGGTAATCCTATAATACGCTTAATATAATATTGTGTTTCATTTTTAGGTGCTCGAAATACAACGATATCCCCTCTCTTTAGATTTTTATGTGGCTTTACTGTAACCACATTCCTACCCAGAATATTCACTGGGGTATTCTTATAACCAAATTCATTAACAATTAAATATTCTTTCTCCATAAAAGTAGGTTCCATACTAGCACCTCGCACAATAAACGGTTGAAAAAGAAACATTCGCACAGGCACAATAATAACAAGTGCCAAAAAAAACATTTTTACTACTTCAACAATAAAATCTTTCATACTTTCTTGATCTTGCTTTTGTTCCATCATATATATTTTTCTTTTATATAACTAAATTATACTTCGTATATGTATTTACACCATAAATACCATAAACATCGTTCATGATACCATATTTTTGATACATTTGCAAATATTCAAATCGTAATCCCTCACACCTCTAGTCATAAAAAAATTGTCATCCCCGAGTAGCCTGCCTGTACGGTAGACTACGCGGGGATGACAGTAAGTGTGAGGGA
>JALVPE010000097.1:0-1585 GCA_027031945.1 Candidatus Moraniibacteriota bacterium | reverse complement strand
AAACTACTCGGATTTTTAATGATTCAACTACTCCACAATTGCAATTATATCTGAATTTTTTATAATGATATAATCTTCATTATCTATTTTAAGCTCCTCACCGCCATATTTTTTAAACATCACAGTCTGACCTTTTTTTACAACAATATTCTTATTATCACCTATTGCAGTTACTTCTCCCTCTGCGGGTTTTTCATTTGAAGCGTTATCTGGAATATAAATACCAGATGCAGTTTTTGATTCTGGTTTTGATAATTTTACTAAAACATTATCGCCTAAAGGTGTAATTTTTGTACTCATAATTAAATTAATTAATTAATTAAGCCCTGTATATTATAACAAATATTTATACTCAGTCAAGTAAAAATTTTGCAACCCAAAACGTAGCATGTAAAGACTATGACACTTTAAATAAACAGTCTATTTATTTTATTTGTTTTAATATCGTTTCTATTGCCTTATCTAACTGTGGATCTACATTATTTTTATAATCTTCACTTGTATAATCTACTTCTATATTTGGTTTGATTCCTTTCTTATTTATTTGTTCACCATTTGGTGTAAGCCATTTTGCCACTGTTATTTTTGCTGCTGTTGTTTTACTCGTTGGTATTAATTCTTGCACTGATCCTTTGCCGAATGATTGTTTACCAACTATAGTCACATCACTACGATTATCCCTCAAAGCTCCAGCAAGAATTTCTGATGCACTGGCACTTCCCTCATTCAACAAAACTACAATCGGCATATCAATAAATGGATGTGCCCCTGTTGTGTATAAATTTGTGCGTTTATTACTTGCATCTTCTTCCATTACAACAACAGCATGGCTTGGCAAAAACTTACTGGCAATCACAACAGCAGTATGCAAAATTCCTCCCGGATCATTCCTTAAATCAAGAATTATACCTTTGGATTTATGCGAATTTATTTGTGCAATAACTCGATTAAATTCTTGAATTGTATCTTCTCCAAATTGCATAAGCTTAATATGTGCAATATCATTATCCAAAAAATCAACACGTACACTATCAATATGAATTGTGTCTCTTACAACTACAATATCTTTAGTCTCTGTATTATTTTCATCAACTACACGAAAAATCTTTAAATGTAATTTGGTACCTTTCGGACCACGCATTTTCTTAACAGCATCATCAATTGTTAGTTCTCCGGTCGATTGCCCTTCTATTTCTATAACCTTATCTCCCGCTCTAAGTCCCGCCTTTTTAGCTGGTGAATCTTCTAATGGAGCTATAATTGTCAAAATATCATCTTTTATTCCAACTTCTGCACCAATCCCCTCAAAACTTCCATTTAACTCTTCATTTAATTCACTAAATTTTTCTTCATCTAGAAATACGGTATACGGATCACCTGTAGCACTCAACATTCCATTTATTGCACCATTTATCATATCTTGTGCTTTCAAAGAATCATGATCAACATATTTTTCCTTTACGATATCCCACACATCCCAAAACAATGAAAAATCTACCTTATCATTACCCTCTTTATTATCAATTACAGCAAAATCAAATGGTACTGATGTTGACCGTTGCCCTTTTCCAACACTAAATCCAAA
>JALVPE010000096.1:22504-25366 GCA_027031945.1 Candidatus Moraniibacteriota bacterium | reverse complement strand
AGAATACTTTTTTGTTATTATTTTCAAAGTATTCTTGTAATAATTGTATTTGAGTTGATTTACCGGATCCATCCAGTCCTGAAATTGATATAATTTTCATATTTATGAGATAAGTATATCATTTTTGAAACATTTTTTCACTATTGACAATATATGAATAATGTGATATTATGAGCAGTTGTTTTTTAATAAAAAAATATAAGGAGATGTCAACAATGATAATGCAAAATCTGCAAAATATTATGAATTATTTCGTTTTTGTCTTTATGTGCTTGATGTATGTATTTTTTGTTTATAGAATATTTGTTGCTTTTATTGATGAAATAAGGGCAATGAAAGATAAGAACAAGCCAATAGTGCAAAAGATTACAGAATTGCAAACTCCTATTGCTGTGGGTTTGGTGGTTGCGTGGCTTAGTCAATATCTTTTAAAAGTTTTTTAAGGAGGGGTTAAATTATGACAATACAAATGATAATGATTGTAGCCGGAATGATTGGAATTTTTATTTTTTTTGTTCTTTTATTTTCAAATTCAAATAACTCAGAGGAAAAGACTATAATAATAAACAGTACAGGAGTAGAAGCATATATTCAATTTTCCTGGAATAAAAAGTATCAGATTACTAATAACGATATTCCAGGGATTATTGACAATGGTCCTGGAGAAATTATGATTCTGATTGACAAAAATGCAGGAAAATCTAGCATTAATGTCAAAGGATTTAATGGTGGAATAAGTTTTATACATGCTGACAATACATTATATGTCAATAACATTGACATTTGGCAACTTGTTAATGAATTGAAAAATAGGAGGCGAACATGAATAGAAAAACTGCGGAAGTTGCGAATTTATTGTTAATAATAGGGTTGGTGAGTACTTTATTTACCAACTTGTATCTACTCAAACAGAGCAATGTTCGATTTCATAACTTGCTTAAGCTAGCATATGAAGATCTAGAAATTATAGAAAGAATAAATGAGCAAAATATGGAGGACAAAAAAAGAGCGTATGCAGACTTTCAGGAATATTATGATATATTGACAAATCATAAAAATATTTCTAGAGAATATATTTCCGGACTGAGCGTTATGTTATTTGAACGTTATGATGATGTTTGTAGATACGTGCCAAGTGATGAAATTGGCACAAAGAAATATGATGTTACTGATGCACTTAAATTTGTTGATGCGTCAGCGGAGGAACAAAAAACGTACCTCCAAAGAATTTCAAAACAAACAAAAATTTGTTTTGAATATAAAGAATGAGAGCACATTACCCACAATAGATATATCTGTTGTGGGTGTTTTTAATTAATACACAATAACACTGACAGGTTGCATTTTTGCTACAACAGTGGCTATCCCATTTGATTCTACGCCTTCTATTACTTTATGGATGTTTTTGTATCTTGCTGAATCTTGGTTTAATACAATTGAAGATTTTGCGTTGTAGAGATGTACGCCTTTTTCTTCCATTTTTTTGAACAGTTCATCTTTATTTGAAATTTCTTTTTCGTCACTGTTAACTCCTTTGCCTGTGCCGTGAGGTGCTGAATAGAAACTTTCTGTATTGTCATCTGTGCCAACGCATATAAAAGCATCTGTTGCCATAGATGAGGGGATAAATGCTGGTTCCCCTATATCTTTGTAGAGTGGGTGATGATGCATTTTGCTTGGTCCGTAGGCTCTGGATGTATTTGAGCGGTGTATCCAGACATCTTTACCAAAATGATTTTCTTTTGTGATAGAAATGTGTGGCATATCATAGATTAAGTCCATGTCAGCATCTCGATTTAGAGTTTGTTTTATTGTTTTTGCGATGTTGTGTGTTATAGTTGCACGGTTTGCTGTACCAAAGTTTGATGCCGCAGCCCTTGCTGTCATATATAATTCACCATCAGGTCCGTTTGCGTCATACTTGAGTAAGGAGTCATCGCCAGCCATGTGTTTTTTGATGGCTTTTTGCATTTCATTATAGATATCTTTTTTTCTAGAATTAAATGTCATTTTTCCAAAGGCTACCATTATGGATTGTGAGAGATGCTCACGCTTTTTGGCTGTGTGAGTATACATTGTGTATTGTCCTAAGATTCCAGAACCAGTGTGTATCATAAATAAATATTGTCCTTTTTCAATGCCTATTTTTTTTGCTTTATCTTCATCTACTATATCTGATACTTTCATAAGGTCTAGAAAGTGATTTCCGGCAGCACCAAGTAATCCAAGTCTGTACTTTGCAATATGCAAATAAAGTTTTGGGATTACATCAAAGATGTCTTGACGAGATAATTCTCGGTCAAAAAAGTTTCCACCATTTTGAGTATTTTCTAACTCATTTTTAGTCTTGATTCCCAGATGTTCAATTACGGCAGAGGTTCCTTTACGACAAATGTCAGTAACAACATCAAATGGAACTGGTGTGCCAAAGTATGCTTTTGTGGGTACTGTTTCTACAAGTTGTTTGAATAACATTTGAATCTCATCGTCATCGATATTGTTTTCATGTAAATTTGTTTTGAGTAATCGCATTCCACAATTGGGGTCTGAGTCATTTACCTGAGGTAAAATATATTTATCAGAAATAATAACAGTACCAGATGCATTTTTACGTCCCGGCTTTGATGTGACATCGGGCATCGCTACGGTGTTGTGAAATAGACCGTCGTTAGATGCTATATCTTCCATTTTTGCAAAAGTTTCTTCATCAGGAAATAAATCCTCGCTCATAAATAGATGAGCAGGAACTTTCATTTTTTCTGTTTGAAACTTTGCTTGATGTTCAGATATTTTTTTTATATTTTTGAGATATTTGTTAGATATATTTTGCATATTTGCTTAGTGTAGTGGACGGTCATGACC
>JALVPE010000096.1:14323-22494 GCA_027031945.1 Candidatus Moraniibacteriota bacterium | reverse complement strand
CTTTATTCCACTCTTGTGGATTAATCATAATATATTCTCGTATTTTATTCAATGATTCATTTTTTCGGATTACGTGGTCATAGAATGAGCGTTGCCATTTGAAGGTGTTTTGTGGGGATTGTTGATTTAGTGTTTTTGTTACAGCAGATTTGTAGCCACCAATTACAAGAGGAATTGTTTGTGCTGATCTTGAATGTAGTGGACGGTCATGACCGTCCACTACATTTATTATTTCGATAATTCCGTGGATGTGATTTGGCATAATTATAAATTCGTCTAATTTGACATTTTTATTGTGATTTGGGATTTCTCGCCACAGTTTATCTGCAATTTCACCAAAATCATTTAATATCATTTTATCATTTGCAATTTCACCAAAATAACATTTTTTGTTTTGTGTGCAAATTGTGATAAAAAACATACCGTTTTGAGAATAATCATAATTTGATAATCTGTTTTGTTTGCGGTATTTCATAATTTTGTGGTAGGGGACGGTCATGACCGTTCCCTACATACTATAAATATCTTGGTATTTTTGGGCGGTTTTTTTGATGTCAAATGTTTCGTGTGCGAATTTGTATGCGTTTTCACCTAATTCTATTCTTTTTTTGGGCTTTTTTTGTAAATCTAGTATTGCATTTTTTAATTCTTCTGTGTTATTTCTTTTGACTATTACATTTATGTTTTCATTTGAGAACTCTTGGAATAATTCTAAATCTGATGCAATGACCGGTTTTTTGCATGCGTAGGGCTCTATCATTGCGAGTGGTACATCAAATTTACCCTTCATATTTGTAACGGGGAATATAACGATATCTGATAAATTATAAATTGCATTCATATCGCCAAACGTATCAGTAAATATAATTTTGTCAATATGTCCGGCATTTTTAATTCTTTTTACAACCTCCTGTTTTTTCTTTGCATCAGCATCATTTTTTATGCGACAAGCGCATAGGTATTTAATGTTGTGATTACTGGGATTGTCCCATAATTTTAAAAATGTATCTACAATTAAATCTGTTGCGCCAAGCCGTACAAATTCACCTGGATATGTTACTACAAAATCGTTTTTGCTTATATTCCATTTTTGCATTAATTTTGTGTCTTTGTCTCCTGGTGTGAATTTGGATAGATTGAGCCCAGGGTAGATTTGGTGAATATTATCAAATCCTAAATTCTGTAATTTTTTTTGTGCCCATTTTGAATATGTTATGATTGTATCGCCAAACATAAATTTTTTAATTTCATTGTCAGAATAAAGATCTTGACGAAGTGTTGCAACAGTTTGAATTGCAGTTGTTTGTGCATTTTTTATAAACATGTTGATTGCAATACTATTGAGTCGGGCAGGGGTAAACATATAGTGAATAGTGGTAAATTTTTTTTTGTATTGCATTTGAAATAAAAAAGAGCGGACTTTCTGGGTAAGTGAAAAATGATTATCTGAATAAATTTTCTTTTGCGTGATATGTTGTGGTGCATTAGGAATGTATTTATCGACTAAAATTGTAATATTGTGACCACTGACATTGCACGCTAAATCATAAGCAAAGTTCTTACTCGCTTCATCCCAAGGAGGTGAGAGAGGTCGTGTTACAAAAAGTATGTTTTCTGATATTTTTTCGTTTGACATAATATGTAAAATGTAGTATGGTCGTAAGTTATGCTTATTAAGTGAGTATAACATTTTGTTCTTATTTAATCAAAGTTTGAGAGGTAGAATGGTTATGATAAAAGTATCGTGGCAAAACATATGAAAGTTTTATATGTTTGTTGCATGAACTTACTTATTGGCGTATTATTCACATGACAGTATGTTTTATATTTAATGGCAATAACACTTTGGGTGTGTTTATATCCATAAACATATGAAGTAGAACATGAGAATAAAAAGGGAGAAGAAAAATGATAAACATTTGGTTGATTGATATGTTTTTGCCGGTGATTTTGATAATCTCCGCATTGATTATTGGTGTTGTGTGGTTATTAGCTAAAAAAACTTTTAAAAGAATTCCATGGGAAAATTTCGGTGTTTTATTGCGGAGTTTCGTTTCCGTAATAAAAAAGATGTGGCATACACTGCCACGTATGTGGCGAAGGGAGTTTTTTCGTCGTAAGAACTGAAAGCAATGATAAATGTTTAGGCATTAAGGCTATAAATAATCTTAATGCCTTTTATTTTTTATAGATTTATTTTAGTAATATCAGTTTTTTGATTATGTTAGAATATCTCGTAGAAATGCACCTTCTTCTATGGTAGATAGGTTGTAATGAATTGGTTATTTTTTCTCAATTTCTTTTTTATTTTTTCCGTTTGTTACTATGATTTTAATTGATTGATTATTGTAATTTTTTGTATTGATGAGTTTGCGCTTGTCTTTTTTTATTTCTATGTCTTTGGATTCCTTTATGCTATTATTTTGTATGATTTCATAATGAAAAGTTGTATCACTTTGTGTTTTATTATCAATTACAAAACGGTTGTCTGTCTGCGTGAGAGGTGTAATAAAATAGATGCTCCAAAAGTCTTGATTTTTATTTCGTTGGTTTTGTTCTATTTGTGCTAAAAATAACATGCTTGCAACAAGTGTTATTATGACTGTTAAAATTATGATGTATTGTGATTTCATGTATTTGGTAATTAATAATATTTTTTAGACTGTCATTCCTGCGGAGGCAGGAATCTTATTGTAAGATGATTGTTATATTGTCTGAAAGATTCCTGCTTTTGCAGGAATGACAATGGGATGGATTATTTTTTAATAAACACACTCAGTTCATCATTTTGATATATTCTGCTGAAACTATCATCGTTTAGGAATTGTCCTGCGTCTTCTTGAGTGTTTACTATTACAGCGTGTATATTTAAACTTTTAAAACATTTTTTTGCAAATTCACTTTTTGGAGCAGAAATCATTTCTCTGGTGCAGGTTTCTCTGTTTGGGTGAGTTTCATATCTTTTGAAATAACTGCGAGAAAGCGGGAAAGAATAATCATAAGCATAAAATACTTTGAACCATGTATCTGATGTTATATAATTGTGGTCTTTCACAATCCAAAAGGTGTTGTTTGCAATTTGTTTTTTAAATACTTTACTGGTGTAGTCTCCTGTATGGAAAGTTTGAAGGGCTTTGTTTGTTTTTGGTGCGTCGTTCATACTGGTTGCATTGTCGCGAATGCCGCTCACAAATACAAAAATGATAATGCAAAATAAAAATATTGTAATGAGAAATTGTGGCATAACTAATGAGTGTTTTTTGCGGTTAGCTATTATGTGAACAATCCAAATAATAGAAAGTCCAGCAAGAATTGCCAGTGGAAAAACACCATAAGTCGCTATGCGAGTAGAAATAATGTTAACTTTCAATAGTTGTGGTGTTAAGCTCATGAATAGTAACGTCCAGCCCCAACCCAGTAAAAAAACAGTTCCATATAAATTAGTAGGGTGATTTTTTTTGCCTAGATTATTAAATTTACCAAAGCGTTTCATAATTGCAAATCCTGATAGCATAAGTAGTCCGATTACTCCAAAAACAAATCTAGCACTACCTAACATATACATAAGTTGTTCAAATGGCACTCCTGTGCGTGTAGATTTGGATGGAGCTCCTATGGATGATGTGATAGCATCCTTATCTAGATAAGATGGCGGTGCTAGTATAAGTAATACTCCAAGGGATAACAAAATCAATGGTATGATGTAATAATTTTTGAAAAGTGAAAAAATATTCTTGTAACCTTGCCAGCCGTCTTTTTGCAAAAGTGCAAACCCAACAAGTGCAAAAATAAAAGTATAGCCAAAAATAAGGGTGCTTAGATGATGTGTGTAGGCAAGTGTAACTCCCAGCACGATCGTGGGAATTAGCAAAAGTGAATTTTTTGTGTTTAGTGCACGGTATAAAAAATAGAGCGTTGCAGGTATAAGCAGATTGCCCAAAATATTACCAATTACACCACCACTGACAAATTTAGCCTGAGCTCCGCTAATTGCCCACAGAGGTCCGATAAATAAAAGTGTCAATATTGCTACATGTGTGCCATATTTATATCGTGCAAATAGTCTACGAGAAAAAATAAAAATTGTCAGAACGCTAAAAATATTAATTACAAAGAGCACAAGTGATGGAAATGTACTAACTACAGATTGACCTGTAAGAGTTTTGATAACAGCAAAAATAATATGTTCACCTACTATAAAATCAGCTATGTCTTGTGGTTGAGTGAAATCTGCAGTGTTGTCTTCATTTATTTCTATTTCAACCTTTTTGTAATTGGGTAATTTTTGTTGGGCTGTGATTTTTTCTATCCAAAACATATGATGACCAAGGTCTGTGGCAGTAGGAAATATTGTATTTATAAGAAACATCCCTTTAACAATGGTTGTAAACATAATAAGCATTACAATAAGTGTAGTTTGTTTTTTTGAGAAGTTAAATGTAGTGGATGGGCATGCCTGTCCACTACATTTATGCTTAATAAATAGTACGAAAACAAAAAATTGTAGGGTAATTGCAGATATAGTGATTAGTAGAGTTTGTTTTGTAAGTAATGCTCCAAATGTATCTAGTGCAATTACGGACAGTGTAATAAGTGAAAAACTGATAGGGACACTCAGCACAAAACGTTCTAAAGGTGTGAATTGATCACGATGAAAAATTGCACGCAAAAAAGCGTAGCCAGGTACAAGTAAAAGTACGAAGGTAGTTGAAATAAAAATAAGTTGTTGTAATAAAAATTCAGGCATAATTTGCATTGACAAAAATCGTTGTGAGTGCTATTTTTGTATATTGTAGTTCGTTTACAATAATAATGATACAACAAATTCAATAAAAAAAATAGGGAGGGTTATAACATGTCTGTTTTGCAATGTTCAAAAATTGAAGAAGCTTTTCCGCTTTTTTTGAGAGGATCTACGTTGATTAACTGTAGTAAAAAGTCTGTTAAACTTCATATTGTTGCACTTCCAAATATGCCCTTAGGGTGGGCGATTGTGTTTTGTGATGAAATAAATCCTGATTTGACGCGGACGAGATTATGTCTTAAACATACTACAAAAGATGTAGATGTGACTTGTGATGTATTTTCGCCTGCAAAATGTGGCATCAACACAAGTGCAGATGCTTGTTCACGATTGAGACCTCTTGCAGATTTGTGTAAGGAGCGTGAAATTGATTGTATATTTATTAATGGTCACTTTAATCAATATAATGCTGATAAAACTGGTAGAGGTCATATCTTGTGTGGCAAATCTGGTAATGATTTGATTTATACGATGAATATCTTTCATGCCGTGAGAGATCCATTCATTAAAAATCAATTGGGTATTATAGAAAAATAATAAACTAGAGGGAGAGAATTACCATGGGAACATTAATTTTTTGGTTGGGAGTGTCAATATTGGCAAATATTTTTTTGGTAATTTTGTTGTTGTTTGAAAGAACAACTCATAGAAATTTAAAAATATTGATTGAACGTCAATATAACAAAGTTCTTGATGAAGTTGCACATTCAATGATATTGCGACTTTATGAAGAATTAAAAACCTTCCCGGTAGTGTTGGAAATGGACATTGAAGAAATGGGAAGATTTAATCGACGATTGGGTGGTGTATGGAAAGAATATATACATTTGCAAACGAAATTGCCAGTTGATTATTATATGGCGAGTGTTTCCTTTTTAGAAGTAATCTCGTCGTACTCAAGTCAATCTTACGATGAAACTATTAAAAGTTTTTTTATCAAAATCAGGTCTATGAGGGAAATACCCATACCAAAAATGATAGATTTTATGTCAAACAGTGATGGTAATGAAGACTATGTGTTGGCTAGCAAAAGATGTCAACATGCAATTGATTCGCTTGCACAGACAAGTGATTAAGAAAATATAAAAACACCACATTTTTGAAACATTTCGAAAATGTGGTTTTTATTATTTTTTTAAAACATCAAGATATTTTTGTGCGATTTTGTTCCATGTGAAATTATCTAAAGTATATTGTTTTGCATTTTTTATAAATTCTTCTTTGTTAAATTGTGAATTTAATACTTCTTCTATTTTATTTTTCCATGCTTGTGCGTTTTCTGGTTCTAGCATAAATCCATTTATATTATTTTTGATAGCATCTTTGAGTCCTTGTAGATTTGAAGATAATACGATACATCCACACATTACGGCTTCGATAGCATTAAGTCCAAATCCTTCCATAGAACCTTTGATGTTGATATTTGGTGAAATATAAATATCAGCAGTATTAAAAAGAATATTCATTTGTGTTTGTGGAATATTGGGGAATAGGATAACACGTTTTTGCAAATTGTGTTTTTTGATGTATTGCAAACATAATTTGTAATTATCACTATCACCAACTGCATTTGGATTGTATCCACCAGCACCTACTAAAATATAATTTTTTGGAAGTATTGGCATTACTTTATCAATAAACCAATGTAATCCTTTGTGGGGGACAAAGCGACCAACGCGTAAAATTATTTTTTTATCATGGAAATATTCTATTGGTTGAGTGCTTTGTTTTGAAAGTAATGTTTCTAATTCTGTACGTGTATGTGTTTCACAGACTTTCTCAATGTTTACACCATTTGGGATAAAGACACATTTATTTCGCTTTACGCCAATTTTAATTGCTTCATCAATTGTGTGATTGCCAACCATAATTAATTTATCCAATTTTTTGATTGCCGGAATATTTATTAAACGATATATTGTACCCATGATGGATTTTTGATAAGCATATGTAATATCAAGACCGTGTATGATACTTACAAATTTTTGCCTACGCCATATAATTTTAAATATATACCCAATAGGTGCTAACACGCCATCACCAAATAGCACAACATCATATTTATGCAAGATAAATGGCAATTGACACATAAGACGCAACACAAAAAATACCAAATATTTTTTGCCTTTTATGTTGGCAATGATTGTGGTTGGTGTGATTGCAGAGAGATATTTGCCTACATTATAATTTTGATCTTCTATCCCACCATGTACTGGGGGATAGGCACGAGAAATAAACAAAATTCTTAGAGAATTTTGTTGTGTCGCTTTACTTGTTGTATCATTTTGTTTTTTTTCTTGTAAATAATTCATTTGAACGATTAGAACGTTTTTAACGATTAGAACGTTTAGAACGCGCAAAGGCTTGCTTACGCATCTGATACATCATATCTTCTGTGAGTTGTCTGTTTGATTTTATCATATCTGCAATTAGTGCAAATATTATAAATTGCATACCAATAAGCAAGAGGGCAATCGCGGTAAATAAGTAGTTTTTGTATGGTGTAATTTGTAAATTTGGTAGGTAGAGTGCAAGAAAAACTCCAAATGTGACAAGTGATGCAGTGACGATGATAATGCCGGGGATGCCAAAGAATTTCATTGGTCGGATATCACGGACAGCTTTGATAATAATCTTTGCACTATTGTTGACAAATTTCCATATACTTTTAACAATGCGTGACTTCCTGCCTTCAAAATAACGAACAGTAACCGGTATCCATGTGATTTTGAGATTTTTGCCTATTGCATCAATAATTGTTTCTTGTGTGTATGTGAATCCGCTTACCTTATTGAGTCGCAAAAGTGTTTCACGATTGTGTGCACGAAAACCACATGTTAAATCATCGATTTGTGTATTAAGAAATATACTTACAAGTTTTGCCGCAAATTTATTGAGAACATTTTTTGCCATTGGGATGCCGTCAGCACTGCCTTTTTTAAATCTATCACCGACAGTCATATCTGCTTTGCCAGTCAGCACTGGCTTGAGCAGTAACGGAATTTCATTAGAATCAAATTGACCATCAGCATCAATGTTAATCATAATATCAGCTCCATTTTGTAGGGCACTTTCCACTGCAGTGTTAAATGCAACACCAAGTCGTCTGTTTGTAGAGTGAGACACTACAATATCAGCACCAGCATCATGGGATACTTGTGCTGTACCATCAGTTGAACCATCATCAATGACTTGAATTAATACTTCGTCAATTCCATCAAATGTCCTCGGCATATGTTTGATTGTGTCACCAATTACTCTTGCTTCATTATATGCAGGGATGTTTATAATTAATTTCATATTAATTGACTATAATTTAATGTTTATATAAATAATGAAATACTATAAAGTAATGCATGTTGTACTT
>JALVPE010000096.1:0-14313 GCA_027031945.1 Candidatus Moraniibacteriota bacterium | reverse complement strand
TTTTTATTTGATTACTATTTAATTGTACATCTTATAAAGACACATTGCAATGCGTCTTTTAATGAGATGGATATTTAAATTTGTATAATATTTACAAGTGATATGTATTATAAATATTTTATATATAGAATTATCTACCAATGCCTTTATAAATAATTCCATTTTTCTTCATGTCTTGTTTGTCTAATATATTTTTTCCATCAATAATAATTTTAATGTCATGTTCTTTTAATAGTTTTCCATCAATAATATCAAATTCACCGTGATCAGTAACAAGAATGAGTGCTTCTGATTTTTTGAGAAGTGTTGTAAGTGTTTTGACAGAGGATTTCTCTTTAATATGTGGATCAAATGAATGTACTTTGGCACCATTTTTTGTGAGCAATTTAATGATGTTGTAGTATGGTGATTCTCTGTCATCATCAACATTTGCTTTATAGGCGATACCAAGAAGTCCAATATTTGTTCCATTGATAGGCATTTTAATGCTGTTGAGTTTATCTCGTAGAGATTCCACTGTATATTCTGGCATAGAATTATTTATTTTTCTGGAAGTACGAAGAAATTTGTGATCAAATCCTGCCTGCTTTGCACGCTTAATCAAATAATAGGGATCAACTGGAATACAATGTCCACCTATACCACAAGAAGGATAATGTGGCATAAATCCAAAAGGCTTTGTACTTGCTCCATCAATAACATCCTTGATATCAATATGAAGTGCATCGAAAGATTTTGCTAGTTCATTGACAAAAGCAATGTTTATATCTCGAAAGGAATTTTCAACAATTTTACAAGCCTCTGCTTCTCGAATATGTTTCATTGGATGGATTTCACCATCAACAATTGATTCATAAAATGTTATTGCTTTTTTCAATCCTTTGTCACAGAAAGCTCCAACGACACGAGGAATGTTTGTAATGTCCCATTTAGGATCTCCGGGATTAATGCGTTCTGGACAATGAGCAATAAAAACATTTTTACCAACTTTAAGATTTTGTTCTTCAAATATTGGTTTAACAACTTCTTCACTTACTCCTGGATTTACAGTTGACTCAAGTACGACTAGTGCGCCTTTTTTTAAATTTGTTACTGCCATTACACAAGCACTACGTACATACTCAAGGTTTGGATTAAAACTTTTGTCAACAGGTGTTGGAACACAAATAAGAACGATATCAGCTTTTTTAATTTTTTTAATATCACGTGTTGCATTGATAGGAAATTTTGGCAAGTTTTTGCTGAGGTAACTATCTTCAATTGGTGATATTTGATTATTAATTAAATCAATTTTCTTTTTATCAAGGTCAATTCCAATGACGTTATATCCACGTTCTTTTGCACGTACAGCTAGAGGAAGTCCCACATATCCAAGTCCAATTACTACGACCGTTTGTTTTTTCATAAATGTTATTTTAATCATTAATTTTGTTCAATATAGTACTATGTACAACAATAAATGAGATTGTATTTTTTGGCAAGCAGGTTTAATTTTGTGATATTGACAATTTTTCTATAGTATGTTAACATTGGCGGTCACGTTGTTTAATAATTAAATAAAAATACTGGAGGAAGTACGATGAAGAAAATGGAATTTGGTATTGTTGGAGCCGGGAAGATGGGTACGCTTTATGTGAAGATCTTGCTCAATGTATTCAACATTTCAGCAAGAAATCTAGTGATTTTTGACGTTGATCAAAAGAGGTCACTGGAAGTAGGCATGAAGTTTGGTGTGAATGTTGCATCAAATTTGACGGAGTTGGCACGAAAAAGCGACATTGTTATTGTCGCGTCATCATCGCCGTCACATGTGCCTGTGATGATACATCTTATTTCACATGGAGTCAAAAAGATCTTTTGTGAAAAACCTCTGGGCATGGAGGAGTGGGAGGTAAAAGATCTTTTGGAGCTTGCACAGGAAAATGATACAAAAATTTGTACAGCATTTCTCATTAATTTTTCAGCTGCTATTGCTAAAATAGTTGATATCATGAAAGCAGGGAATCTTGTTCTGAGGGAAGCTTCTGCAATATGGGGCAAAAATAGGACCGGAGACACTCGTCCAACACCTGGAGACCTGGAAGATGAATCTGTACATGCAGTACAGATATTGAGAATGTTGGCAGGTGTAAATACGCAAATTCAAAAAACGCGTGTGTCAGGACTGTTAACATATTTGTCATATACAAACTCTACAGCACAAAAGAAAGCACGAGAAATTGATACATCGTTTCCCGAGGTTGTGAATTCATCATCATTCTTGACGCATGTTATGACAGTGCGTCAAGGAATGTATGAAGTGGAGGTGCCTATGAACGTGCAGTCATCATACGTGATGGCTAAACAAGCCCGGTGTGTGTATGGAGTACTGGCACACATCGATAATACAATGCCAAAGTATTCTTTTCATATTGACTTTGATGTCAGACATGAGGAGAATGATAATGTCAATGATGTTTTGACGCTAACAAGGCTGAGAGACAATAATGTGCAAGTCTTTGAACTTAGCACAAATAAAATTGCTGATGAAATGTCAGCATTTATTGAGTATGTGGGAAATGGATCTTATGATCCACGTCTTACAACAATTGAGGAGGCAGTAACATCCGTAAGTTTGTCGGCGACTGCTGAAAAGTCCAATGCCAAAAGTGGGCAATGGATAAAAGTTGAAGGATAATTTTAAACTAGTCCAGGGAGGAAATTTCCTTTCTGGATTTTTATTTTTTTGTAATTACTTTTGTGGTATGATATTAATATTATAATAGGTTTGCATCAAACGATATATAATGTTATCATCATACAGTTTTGAAAAAAGTTTAATTTTTAGGGGGTCAAACTTATGCATATAGGAATTAACGCATCTTTTTTACGAAAACCGTACACAGGCATTGGACAGGTTACGACACATGTTTTGAATGAAATTGCCAAAAAGGCCAAGGAGGATAAATCAATGAAAAATCATAAGTTCTTTGTGTATTTGGAGGAAGATTGTGATATTGATTTACCAAAGAATTTTTATAAACGTACTTTTTTGCCACGTTTTTATAAGCGAGATGATTTGTTTCGTAAATTATTATGGGAAAAGATGTGGCTACCACGCAAGGCACATCATGATGGGTGTGATGTGTTGTTGAGTTTGTATCAAAGTGCGACAGTAATAAAATATACGGACATGAAACATGTTATGGTTGTTCATGATGTTATCCCGCATATTTTTCCAGAATATTTGGGTAATTGGCGTAAAAAACTATATTGGGAACAAGTAGAAAAAGGAATGTATTCATCAAACAAGATTATTGCAGTCTCACAACACACAAAAATTGACCTGCAAAAGAAATTAAATATAAAAGAAGCAAAAATTATTGTAGATAAGATTTCAGTAGACCCAATTTTTCAAAAAGAATACAAAGAGGAAGATATAAAAAAGGTATTACAAAAATATAATTTACAAGAAGAATATATTTATAACGGTGGTGGATTAGAATTACGTAAAAATGTTGAAGATGTGATAAGGGCATACAAGCAATTATTAGAAACAAATGAAAATGTTCCACAGTTAGTAATATCTGGAAAATTGATGCCGGAATTATCTCCGATGATTACAGATGTTGAAAAATTGGTTGATGAGCTGGTATTGAGGGATAAAGTAAAAATTCTAGGATTTGTGCCACAAGAGGATTTACCTGCACTTTATGTTGGAGCAAAACTATTTGTGTTTCCATCAAAGTATGAAGGATTTGGGATGCCTGTACTTGAAGCTATGAATATGGGTACACCTGTACTTACTGCAAGAAATTCATCATTAGAAGAAGTGGGTGGAGATGTAGTGGAATATGTAGAAAGTGAAGAAGTTGAAGAATTAGCTCGAAAACTGAGGCAATTATTACAAGATGAAAAAAGATTATCACAAATGAGCACAAAAGGAAGGGAGCGAGCAAAAGAATTTTCATGGAAAAAATTTGTAGACACTATTTGCGAAGTTATGTGTGAAAAAAAATAATTTAGTAATGCTCATTGAAACAAGGTTCAACCTAGGGTCGACCCTAGGTTGAACCTTTTTATATGTGAGACAAATAAAAAATCAGCACGACATCAGTTGATGTGTGCTGGTAATCATTACGTGGTTGGTGGAATATATGACAGCGAATATATTTCCACAGAAAATGGTGGTTTGCTTTCTGCGATTGCGCGCAGAGCTTTTGCTTCGTGGAAAAAATCGTCTGTAACGTCACGCACTAAATCACATTTTGTGTTTAGTGCTCGAATTCGGGCTTCTTCAGACAGCTCAACATATACTTCAAGTACTGGTTCGGTTTCAATGTGAAATTGGTCACTTTTCAGTGTCCAAATTTGAACCGCTGTTTCTTCAGCGATTTCCACGGCAATTTCTTCATTACCTGGAATTGTTGCTATAACATTTTTCAAAAATTGTGCAACTTCTTGCACAAATAATTTCCTTCCAGATGGTTTAATGATAAACTTCATTTCATTCTCCTGTCTGTGTTGAATTTTAAATTCGTTCTCATGAAAACATTGATATACCAATTAAAATAAAACCCCAGGCAATGCCTCTGAAATATTGCCTCATTACTGTACTCCTCCTCTTACTTTTATTTTTATGTTAAACTACTAACAGGCGAGTATATCATATTTTAAATCATTTGTCAATGAATCAATTAGCTAAAAATAAAAGATTACTTACAGTACTAAATGTAGTCGTGATTGTTGGATTGATACTGCTTAATTATTTAGGATTATTTAGTAGTGGGGAAGGTTCAGGCTTTTTACTGGTTTCGGCTGGAATTTTTGTGTTGGCATTATATCAACCAGTCATTGTGTTTGCGTTGCTTGTGGGAGTTGTGCCTATTGAAATTATAAATATTATACCAGAGCAATTTGGTTTTGAATTGCGTCCTTATCAATTGCTTACGGTTATTCTTTTTGGTGCAATTGTTTTACGTGCGTTGTTTGGTGGCAAGACGCATCTACCTCTCCGGCAGACAGGTCTCAATGCGTCTCTACGACGAGAGCGTTGGAGTATTTTTGATACACTTATTATTATTTTTGTAATTTTGGGATTTGTTAATTACTTAACGACGTCATTAACGACGTCGTTAAAGGGGTCATTAATTGTGCTGTCATTTGGACTTTTGTATTTTATAGTTAGGTATTTTGTGCGTTCTAAGGAAGATTTATTAGCATTGTTTCCAATTTTTATTTCTAGCGGAGTAGTAATTGGGTTATATGGCATTTTGCAAAATATTTTGTTTTTGATGGGAAAAAGTTCTTTAGAAGTGATGCCTGGCAGGCCAAATGCTACATTTGCAGAGCCAGATTGGTTGGGAATTTACATAGTATTTATAATTGCGGTTGCACTGTCTTATTTGTATTACAATGCACATCATAAACACTTGTGGAAATTTTTTGATATTGCACTATTTACTTCTACTGTTGTGTTTTTTGTGACGCTTATTATTACGGTAGCACGCAGTGCTTGGTTGGGTGCGGCGGTTGTTATTTTTGTCTATCTTGCAATTTTGTTTTTACAAAAAAGATATAAACTTGTAGCAATACATTTGTTTTGGATTTTTGCTGTGAGTCTACTGAGTCTTGTAATAGTTTTGCTTTTTCATCTTACGAATTTTGAATTATTCAATAGGGTTGCTAGTACTGGTAATGGACTGCAAGAAATTACTGTATCTTGTCAGTGTAGTGGACAGGCATGCCTGTCCACTACATCAGTAATTGATGATGTGAGTGAGTTAGCGCAATATAATTGTCGTCATATTAATTTAGAAGAAATAGAAAGTGAAAAGGCTGGTGGAAATGAAATTTTTAAAATCTATCGCAGAGATCCAAATATTGCAGTACGTAGTGATGTGTATTCTAAAACAGTAACTTTGATAAAGCAAAATCCGATTATTGGTTATGGTTGGGGCAGTAGTGGAGAATTATTGGGCAGTGATGAAAATGGTACGCCACTCAATGCTAGTAACATATTTTTGGAAACGATATTGTCTATTGGTGTTATTGGTGGAGTGATACTAGTTCTGATTTTTGGACTTACATTTGTGTTAGCAATTAAAGCAATGCAAAACACTAAAAGTTCAAGACAAAAGACGGTTGCTATTTTTGCAATTATAGGAAGCGTCGCAATAATTGTGCCAAACCTTTTTAATGCTGGGTTATTTTTAGGATTTGTATGGTTGTTTTTTGGAACTATTGCTATTTTGCAAAAAATGTAATATAAATTTTATAAAAGAGTTATTTAACAACAAAAAAAGAAGGAGTATGTTATGTTGCATGGAAGAGAAGTACACGTTGGATATGGTGATATGGAATATTTCTGCACAATCATATCTGGTTGTACAGGTTCGTATCCCTTTTTACTTAGGTGTAACGCATCTGGAGCGATTGTGCATGGTTTTACAGCTAGCGAAGCAAAAATGCTTCGCAGAGGCGAGTTGCCAGGATGTGAGCTGGTGTAAAAATAATGTTTACAGGATAATAAAATGTATTATCCTGTTTTTCTTTATATTTATTTTGTGATATTCTTAAGTGTATAAATATGATAAAATATTACGATGGTTTATAAATGGAAAGAAAAATCTCGTGAGATAATGTGTGGTAAGTATGGACGTTATTTAGAGAGTGTTCAATTTGAGTTTAAGGATGGTACGGAACATGAATTTATTATTAAAAAAGAAGGACATCCTGTTTGTGTGCTTGCACTTACAGAGAATAATGAAGTTATATTATCAAAGCAATTCAGACCTGGTCCGCAAAAAGTTCTCTTGGAATTGCCTGGTGGTGGTAGAGATGATGGAGAAACACCAAAGCAAGCGATTGCACGAGAGTTGCTAGAAGAAACGGGATATGCTGGAGATGTGGAGTTTGTAACTAGAGTATACGATTGTGGATATTCAAATTTGCACAGATATGCTTTTGTTGCTACAAATTGCAAAAAAGTTGCTGAGCAAAAGTTAGACCAAAATGAAGAGATAGAAATAGTATTGTTGTCACTGGATAAATTTCGTAAACACTTACAATCAGGAGAATTGACTGATGCAGAAACAGCATATTTGGGATTAGATTTTTTAGGATTATTATAATAATTCAATAAAACATATGGATACAAAAATAAATCAAGATGTTGTTGAATATTTGGAACAAAATAAAGAACAATATACAAAAGAATCATTAATAGCTCAATTGAAAAAATCTGGTTATTCCAGTGAAGAGATCGAAGCAAGTGTTAATACTGTATATGTACAAGAAGAAAATAATCAGGTACCTAGTGCTCCTACAACAGATGATGAAGCTATTAGTAAGAGACAAAAGAGAATAGATATTTTTATTGGTATAGGTATAAGTATATTCTTATTATCTATAAATATTTTTTTACTTGCTATACTGACGTTTGTTGATTATAGGTTAATATATAGCATTACAAATATTGTTAAAGGGATAATCGTTGTGTTAGGTATTTGGTATTTAATTAAAAAGAAAAAAGGTTTTATTGTAATAGGTATTGTTATTGGAATGATTATGATACCATTATTATTTTTTGGTTTATTATTTGGTAGTTGTATTGCTGTTATGGGTTTACATGGATTTAGGTTTGCGGGATAGAATTAATTATTTTTGAACGATTTTGTATTTATAAATTTAATAAACATGAAAAAACAATTACAAAAGGACTACTTATTTTTGGAACCGACTACTAGTATATGTGGCGCATGTAACGAACGAGTGGGTGCAAAAATTATTTTGAAAGATGAACGAATTTTTGTGGTAAAACAATGTCCAACTCATGGTAAGCAAGAGGAATTATTAGAAGAAGACAGTGAGTATTATCTGGCACGAAAAAAATATGATAAACCAGGAACGAAGTGTAAAACGCAAACCAAGATAAAAAATGGTTGCCCTTTTGATTGTGGGCTTTGTCCAGATCATGAACAGCACACCTGCATAGGCTTGATTGAAATTACAAATAAATGTGATTTAGGATGTCCGCTTTGTTATGCTCACTCGGGAGAAGGTGGGTTTTTGGAGATGGATAAAATAGAAGAAATGATGGATTTTTATATTGATTCGGAATATGGTAATGCTGAAATTTTGCAAATTACAGGAGGTGAGCCAACAACACACCCAAAAATTGTGGAAATATTGCAATTGGCAGCAGATAAAAAATTTAAATATGTGATGTTAAATACAAATGGCATTAGGATTTCGGAGGATGAGGAGTTTGTAAAAAATATTGCAAAGATTTTTCCAAAAGGATTTGAGATTTATTTGCAATTTGATGGATTTACACCAGAGACAATGAAAAAAATTCGAGGCAAAGATCTGACGGAGGAAAAACAAAAAGCAATTGAGAATCTTACAAAATATAATATTCCCATTACATTGGTATCCGTTATTGAACAGGGTATAAATGATGATGAAATTGGAGATATTGTGCGATTCGGTTTTGAACAAAAAATGGTCAGGGGTATTAATTTTCAACCAGTGGCATTTTTTGGACGTGTGCCAAGACAAAAAACTCTCAATCGCATGACTTTGACAGGTGTTTTGAATAACATAGAATCTCAGACTGGTGGAATGATTGAGCGAGACGATTTTATACCACTACCTTGTGATGTAGATCGAGTGGCTATTACGTACCTAAAAAAAATAAAAGAAAATAATTGGCGTTCGGTAATGAGAGATGTCGAGATTGAAACATATTTGCCGGCAATTAAAAATACACTTTCTTTTACAATGGAAGAAGTTGCCAAGGATATGATTAAGCCCGTTTTTAAGTGCAACGGTTCTGGAGGATGTATAAAATCGATGAAGGAAATGTCTACGATTATTGATCCAAAGATTCTTCTAAAATCAAAAGAGCAGAAGGTTAAGTATGTTAATGAAAATTTTTTTCGTATCACAATAACATCTTTTGTTGATGTATATAATTTTGACATAAAATCAGTCAAAAAAGACTGTGTGCATATTATTACACCAGATCTCAAAAAGATGCCATTTTCAACATATAATATGTTTTATCGTAACAAATATAAATTATGAATATCTTTTCATTCATGGAAATAAATATTATGTTTATCGTAAATTTGATTGTAGGTTTATGCATATTTGCGATTTTTCTTGCAGTACTATTTAATTTTTTGGATGATAAGAGTATAGAACATAAACCAAAAAGACAAAAAAATAGCGTTGTTGAAACTGGAACAATGACCATGTTTTTTGTTTTTGTATATATTCTGTTGCGTTTTAATATAGGCTCATTTGAAAGTACTACGTTTTGGATGGTGTTATTTGGGCTTGTTGTTATGATTGGTGGTACATGGTTTAACATTTGGGGTAGATATTATCTTGGAAGTAATTGGGCAAATCAGATAAAAATTTATAAAGATCATAATCTAGTAACAACTGGTCCTTATAGCATTGTAAGACATCCTTTATATGCATCTCTTATATGGATGTTTTATGCTTCCAGTATTATTTATGCAAATTGGGCCGTGTTTGTTGCTACTAGTATGATATTTGTGCCATTTATGTATTACCGTGCAAAACAGGAAGAAAAATTATTAGTTGAGCAGTTTGGTGAATATGAGCGATATCGTAAAAAAGTTGGAATGTTTTTTATAAAAATTTTAAAGTAAAAATATATGCTTGATACACATACTTATGTACATAAACATGCTATTGATTGGGGCGTTAGGCCGATTTTATTTGATATTGGTAATATACATGTTCAATCATATCCATTTTTTGTTTTATTGGGTCTGATTGTCGGTATATTGGTAATATATCTGTATTCAAATAAAGATAAAGAAGCTAAAAAGAATGAATATATTTTTGAATTAATTTCAGCAGGAATTGTTGGTGGTATTTTAGGTGCAAAAATTCCTATTTGGATTTTCTATGCACCACAAATTATTTCTAATTTACCAGATATTAGTATGATTTTGTCTGGTAGAACCATTGTGGGTGGTTTAATAGGTGGCACACTTGCCGTATGGTTTATTAAGAAAAAAATGAATATTGATGTTCGTTTAGGCAATGTCATTGTTCCAGGTGTAATAATTGGTATTGCTATTGGTCGCATTGGTTGTTTTTTGAGGGCTGTTGTTATGGTGTACAAACAAAATTACCCTGGGGCGTTGATTTTGGAGATGGTGTATTACGTCATCCGACACAGATTTATGAGATTATTTTTCTTTTAATAATGTTTATATATGTGCATATTCGTATAAAAAATAATCCAAAAGCTGGAATATTATTTGATGTTTTTATGATTACTTACTTTTCATATAGGTTTATGATAGAATTTATACGAGTGGAGCCACGAATTTTTTTGCATCTAACTATGTTTCAATGGCTTTCGTTGTTTATAGTTTTATATTTTGTTTTTGTGAAAAAATTATTTTTAAATGATATATAGTCTATGAATGATAAACTACAACAAGATATTATAAAATATTTAGAGCAGAACAAAAATCAATATGCGCAAGAAGCTCTTGTTTCACAATTAAAAAATGTAGGATATGGTGATGAAGAGATTTCTTCCGCAATCGATTACGTATATGACACAAACAAAAAATCTTCCAATGCTCCTGTTGCACCACGCATGTCTAAATTTACAAATCCAGTGTCTATTTTTTTTGGTTTCTCATGGGGAGTTTTTATCGCTTTAATTGCTGACGTTATAATATCATATATTATCAATAGTGATAGTTTGATTTATTTTGTTGATGATGCTAGTAATATGTTGAAGATATCATGGACAATTGGTTTTAGTGTGATATTGGTAATTGCTCTTGTTATATACTTGAAGCATTGGTCCGTATTGCTTGGTTATCTTTTTGGTATTGTTTTAATGCCCCTTCTTATATTTGGTGGCTGTCTTGTTATGATGGATATATAATTTAAAATTTACTTTTTATATTCATGAAAATAGCAATTGATATTAGAAATATTGGTAAAGGTCGTACTGGTGATGAGGTAGTGTTTTTTGGTTTGGTAAAAAATTTAGCAATTATTGACACAAAGAATGAATATTACTTATTGATTGATGATAGAAGTGATAAGATTGTTAGAGAGATAAAAAGTGGATTGGGAATTTTAGCAAAAAATAATTTTAAAATTGTGCAGTTGGGCAGTGGTAATAAATTTTTATGGAATATTTGGGGTGTGCCAAGATATTGCAGACAAAAGGAAATTGATATTTATCATACACAGTATATTATTCCATTTTTTATGCCAAAAATGACAAAAATTATCACACATATTCATGATGTTTCATTTAAAGCGCATCCAGAATTTATTTCAAGATGGGATTCTTTTTTTTTAAATACTCTTATTCCTAGAGCAATAAAAAAGTCATATAAAGTTATTGCGGTATCTCAGTTTACAAAAGATGAAATTGTTAAGTATTACAAAGTTGAACCGCAAAAAGTTGTGGTAATTTATAATGCAGTAAGTGAAGATTATAAACATGACAAAATAGATGAAGATGTGCGAATAAAGTATAATTTACCACAAAAATATATTTTGGCACTGGGCACAATGCAACCTCGCAAAAATATTCCATTTTTGATAAAAGCTTTTGCAGGTATAGCAGATAAATTGCCAGATATTAATCTGGTACTTGTAGGTAAGCAGGCACATAATTTTGACAACAATATTTCAAATGTAATAGAGCAATATCAACATATTAAAGATAAAATAATATTTACTGGATATGTGGATGAAAAAGATAAATTAGCTGTATTTGAGGGAGCTGAACTTTTTGTTTTCCCATCACTTTATGAAGGTTTTGGAGTTCCTATCCTGGAAGCATTTGAAGCGAATGTGCCAGTTGTAGCAAGTAATATAGCTCCACATAGAGAAGTTGGAGGAGATGCTGTTTTGTATTGTGATGTAGATAATATTGACCAATGTAAAAAAGTATTGTATGATGTTTTAGTTAATGCTAAAATAAGAGAGTATATTTTATTAAAGAGCAAAAAACAAAAAGTAATATTTTCATGGTTTAATTCTGCAAAAAAATTGCAAAAACTTTATCAAGGAGATATATCGTAAATGTTTATATATCTAAAATTATTTAGTATGAAATTTAAAAGAACAAAAACAGAGGGCGCATCACAGCCAAGTGTAAAAGAAATTGCACAACCACACAAAAATAAGAAGAAAAAATGGATTGCTATTATTACTATAGTGGTAGTTTTGTTGGGAACAGCTGTATTTGGCATATCAAAGGCTGTTGATAAATTTACACCAAATAGCAAAGTGTTAAAGAGTTTAGTGAAGTCATTGCCTCTCGTGGAAAATAAACTTAAGGGAGAGGAAGAAGGTCGCATAAACATTGTTTTGTTGGGTATGCGTGGCAAAGGTGTTACTGGAGGTGGCACGTTAGCAGATACAATTATGGTTGCTAGTGTAAAAATACAAAAAAATTCAGAGGGCAAAGACACATATAAAGTATCAATGGTTTCCATTCCCCGTGATTTGTATGTTACGATGCCAGGTACAACATCGAATATGAAAATTAATACCGTATATCATTACGGTGAAGAGAAGGGTAAAGGACAGGGCATGGAAGCAATGAAACAAATTTTGCAAGATATTACAGGTCAACCAATGCACTATGCTGTTGAAATTAATTTTGCTGGATTTAAACAAATTGTGGACGCATTAGGTGGTGTGGAGGTGAATTTAAAAGAAAAATTTGTTGAACCAATACAATTCCATGAACAAAAAGTTTGTGACGGAGCTAATGGAGGTGTGTTTACAGTTAAGAGTGGAGAATT
Organism: Candidatus Moraniibacteriota bacterium; assembly: GCA_027031945.1. Classification (GTDB taxonomy): domain Bacteria; phylum Patescibacteriota; class Minisyncoccia; order Moranbacterales. The sequence goes on along the minus strand of JALVPE010000096.1, from coordinate 1,498 downwards.
TCAAAACAAAATTGATCATAGAGGAAAGATAGTCGCTAGATATCCACTTTGCTATAATAAAAATGAAGAATGTGGCGGTGTGTTTACAGTCCCAGCTGGTGTGTCGATTTTAGATGGAGAAAAAGCTCTTTGTTATGTGCGTGCTCGTGTAACAAGTAGCGATTTTGACAGGGCAAGAAGACAACAGGAAGTGATAGAACAATTGAAGCAAAAAGCATTGTCAAAAGGTGTATTAACTAATTTTGGTACGGTAAAAGAACTTTTTGATGCAGTTAGTGGAAATCTAAATACAGATATGGAACTTTGGGAAATGCAAAGATTCTTTGATTTATACAAAAAAATGGGTGATAACGTAGAGGTTATTCATAAAGGATTAGATAATTCAGAAGAGGGTTTACTTTATTCACACGAAGGTGATGAGCGTGGATATATTTTGATGCCACGGGGAGATACCTATGATAAAATTCGTGAATTATTTGCAAATATTATATAGATTGTAGTAAACGGTTACGACAGTTTGCTATTTCGAATGTTAATGCCAAAAGTATCAATTGCAGTACAAAGTTATAAAAATCCGGAAATGTTGTCTTTATGTCTAAAATCTGTACAAAAATATTGTGCGGATTTAGATTATGAGTTAATTGTGGCAGATGGAGAAACTGGAGATGATACAAGGATGATGATGAGGGAGGATTTTTCTGATGTTATTTTTATCCCGCACAAAGATAATGTTGGTTTTGGAAAAATGGTAAATGCTTGCATTGATAAAGCAGTAGGAGAATATATATTTTTTATAAACTTTGATACAATTTTAGAAAAAGATACTGTAAAGAAGTTTATTGCCTTTATGGATGCAAATCCAAAGATTGGCTTAGCAGGTCCGAGGCAAAAAAATTTTAATGGTAAATATGAAAATACACGATTTCGATTTTATCAACCACAAACAATTTTATATCGTCGTACCTTCCTTAAACGTTTTGCATTTGCCAAAAAACATTTAGCTTATTTTGAAATGGAAGATGTCCGTAGTGATAGACCATATGCAGTTGATTGGGTAATTGGAAGCGCAATGTTTGTTCGAAAGAGTGCTATGGAAAAAGTTGGGAAAATGGATTCTAGATTTTTTATGTATATGGAAGATGTTGATTGGTGTAGACGATTTTGGGAAAATGGATATATTGTATGTTATAATCCACAGATAACGATGTATCATTTTTATGGCAAAGGAAGTGCCAAGGGGGGATTAAAGGGATTACTTTTTAATAAATTAACGTGGGTTCATATATCTAGTGGTATTAAATATTTTAAGAAATATAAAAATAAACCTATGCCGCAGATTATGGAGATGTGTTAGAATATATAAATATTAAAAATAATAATATTATGGAAAAAAATCTACAAAATAAAAAAATAGAAAACATACGAAAACGAGGCAAATATTCTTCACGTGTTCTTGTTGTTTTTGTTGCATTATTTTTTTAAGTTATTTTTTTTATTT
>JALVPE010000095.1 GCA_027031945.1 Candidatus Moraniibacteriota bacterium | reverse complement strand
AATTTTCCGTTTGCAAAATAAGATTTTTCATATATAATAAAGTTAGACAAAAAAGAATAATTTAAATTTACTTAACATTCTATCAATTATTCGCATTTTGTCAATATTTAGTTTTTATCACGAAATTCACTTCGCATAAAAACCAGTTATATGAAATTGTGCTGATTTTTACTATAATACAACCAACCAAATTTTTTAATTCTTTAATAACAACACTATGAAAAAAACAATTCTTCTAACAGCTATCATTTCGGCATTTTTTTTGGTCGGATGTACAACCAACAATCAACCAACGATTCAGGAACCTAATCAAGCTGAAAAAGATCAACCTACAAACACCGTACAAGAGAAAAAAGAAGACAGCGAACCTACTGAGATCACCGAAAAAACAGATAGTGGATTTTTAATATCAGAAGTCGGCATCAAAATAGTCTTTCCTGACGAATATACTGTTACAAAAAATCATGAGACAAATCGCAGAGGTTCCTTTGCTTCCTACGACTTCAGCTATAAATCTCCATTACCAACATTCCAAGAAATTCAATTCTTTAATGCGGAATCAATCGAACAGTTTACTGCTAACTGTGGCGTTGACACTCCTTGTTTTTTCGGTGATTATCCCGACTCAGAAAGATATAATGGCCAAAAAAATGCCTTCAATAGTGGTAATGATTATGGAAAGTACAAATTAAAAAAATTTGGCGATCGTAATTACTTTGTTTCAAATTCCAGATGTACCGGCGACAGCTGCGTAATTAGAGAGTACACAACATTTATTGACAATACTAAAATTGATATATGGATCACCATGGAAGATGATACACAAGTAAACGCAGCTGACAGCCTATTCAAGGAATTTGAAATTATTGAATAAAATCATCACAACATCATATAACACGGCATATCCGGTTTAGAAATTTCGCACTATAATAAAACAAGGAAGGCAAAACTTCCTCTCTCAAATTTTTCTTTCACTTCGTTCCAGAAAAACTTCGTATATCCCAAACGTTGTATAAACGCCGTGCATTATGTGAAATAGCCAGACATTTCTTTATTATTTTTTAGATTTTTTTGGCAATTTATTTCAGGTCGAACATAACTTGTGATATAATTTAGATAAAGTATTATTAATTAATTTAACAAACAAAACTATGAATCAAGAAAAAATAGGTGTTCCGACACCAAAACAAGAATATACCAAAGAAATAGAAGAAGGTTTATCAGAGTATCAAGAAAATAAAGATCCGCAAAAAGAAAGCAAAATTGAAATGCGCGACGGTATTTATCCAGGAACAGTTGAATTTAGAGACGGCGAAGGTAACGTTTTTAGAATATTTAACACAGCGCATGGGACGGATTTGTATAGAAAAGGATTTGAGTATTGGTCCGTTGGAGAAAAATCATCTGAAAGCCCTACCGAGCATTTTAAATTTAAAGAATGGGGAGAATCAGATGAATTTGTTAACGCCTATATAAACGACGATATGCCCCCCGAAGGAAAAGAGGCTTTTGTTGGAGAATATGATCGCGAAGTTATTTTTTTTCCGGTAGAGCATTGGAGGGCGAAGTTGGAGAATTCAAATTATCCTCCAAAAATAAAAAAAGCTATAGAAAAATCTATTATTGCCGGCATACATAATTTTAAGGAAAAATGGGAAAAACATTATCCACAAGATGTTTTTAATGAAATGCTAGAAAAAATGGAGAAGTAAAATAAATTGCCAAAAAAAATAATAAGGAAAAGAAATTTCTGAATACATCACATAACAGCGTGTATCTGACTACGGAAAATTGGCGTCAATTAAATCCACATGGAGCGCCAATTTTCCTCCGCCCAAATTTTCATCCCTTAGTTTGATGAGGATTTGGGTGGAGTTTAAAATATTAAGTATTGTTTGATAATTAAAGTTTATTCTGTTTAGTTGGGATGAAAACTTCAGATACACAGAAACGTTGTGCAAAATTTCACTTCGTTCATTTTGCACAATGCACGGCGTACCGCCAGTCGTACGAAGCGAAGCTTCGCACAACTGTCGTTTATACACCGCTTCGCTACATTTTCATTTTTCCAAAAGTAAAACTTTTGATAAAATGAAAACGTTGCATAAACGCCGTGCATTAGGCGACATATTTCCAAGTCTCTTTTTAAAATAAGGAACGAGTGAAAAATTTTCTTCATTTTATTGAGGGGGAAAGTAGATATTTTTTGTTTCGTACCTTCACAAAAAATAAAGAATAAGGAGTTTTGGACTACGGGCATTTACCCCTTAATCCCCTCTGCCCTTCTCCCAAAACGAAAATTTTTCACTCGAACAAATAATAAAAGAGACTTGAAAATATGCTAAAGGCACGTTGCACTCTCATTACACTTCATTTCGTTCGGCTCGCCTAACACAGTATATGAGGTTCACTCCTTGCACTTCGCTCTCCCATATCCAGCTCTCTATGCTTTTGCGGACAACAAGTAGCCCAGCGACCTGGTTGCTATAATAATTTAACTTTATATCACTAAGCTTTTTCCTAAATATACTCTCAGTGTACCAAAAATACCTGTTAAGTCCATTATGTTACTAATTAAAAATGATTTATATCATCTTTCACTTCCTTTTATCTTGTTTCTGCAACTTTCTCATGGTAATATATCAGTATAATCATTATTATAAAGTGCATTATTTAAATATTTGCATTTTGTGCAAATTAATATTTTTATAAAAACACACCTTGATGCAAAATAATATTTATACTTCAATCTAATATAAAATTATTTATAGATAATGTGGACTTTACACTTTTATTATGAAACGTAAATACACTTCTTCTTATGCACTAATAGTATTATTTCTTTTTGTTATTTTATTATCAGGATGTACTAATAAAAATAACCATTCCGATAATCAACAATTATCACAAAAGGATCTTGATGCAATACCTTCTCTATTTGCCAAAAATATAGACGTGGGTGAGTTTAAGTTATTAGATACAAATGATGATGGTATAGATGATAAATTTATCCTCACATTTAAAGAGGAAGAGGTTGATGATCATCTTTTTTTGAATAAAAGTGTGACATATAAAAAAGAAGATAATAATTTTAATGGGATAATAACGCTGTCATTTAAAAATACCGGAAATCAGCCAAAAAATTATACACACATCGAAAGAATACCTAAATCCTTCGCTACACATGTTGATGATCTTATTTTTTCTACACCTCCAAATAAAATTATTAATCCAGATCCAGAAGTATCATGGATTGTAAATGTTATGAAACGAAATATTGAAAAAATCACAATTCAGGCAAAAATTGCAGCTACTTCAGCAGCAATAAAAGCGGATCCAGGAAGCGCACTATCATTGTTATCTGGAATAAGCACAAATCCCACAAAAAAAATGCGTATTGCAGGTCAAGAAGCTGCAATGAACACTATTTTCAATAATTTAAATGACTTTGTGGCTATGGCAACACTTAACAACTGCCATAAATTTAAAGGCTCCTTATGGAATTCTTGCATAATGTCTTTAGTAATAAAGGCTCCAGCATTATTTACAGAATCTGATTGTGAAAAAATTGACAAAGCGTACCCAGATACAACAAATAGTATGAGTGGGCCTCTGCTCTATGGAATGTGTAGAGCAATTACAACAAAAGATTATTCTCTTTGTCATGATGACATGGAAAATTGGAGAGAAGTAGATTTGTGCAAACATGCTCTGTTTGCCTCCATTTCACAAAAATGCTCAACAATCAAAGACAATCAAAAAAAGGATGAGTGTCTATATAATTCGGCAATAATATCTGACTCCAAATATGGATGTAATAACATTATACAAAAAGCCTCCAAAGCTGGATGTCTGGCAGAAATAACACAAGAAAGTAAATATTGCAAAGATATTAATGACCAGGAAGCAAAAAAATATTGTTGTGACAAATTAGAGGATGGTTCTGTACAAAAAAAATGTTATGCAAATGAACAAAAACAAAAAGAGAACGAGGAAGAGGAGGTTTCTTGTGAAGATAAATCCAATGATTTCTATAAAAATTCATGTTGGCGTTCACTAGCACGAAAGAATTGTGATGTTGCTATATGTGACACAAATTTTGAAAGAATATATGACAAAAACGAATGTATAGAGGGTGTGGCTCGAGAGTGTGGCATAGATCACTGTCTAGCTATGAAGGATTCTACAACATCATACAATAAAGTTTCTTGTATTTACAAACTTGCAACAAATAAAAACGATTGCGCATTAATTGGCAATGAAAAATATGACAACATGGCATCAGGAAGAGTGGAAAGTCAAAAAACCTGTCTTGAAAAAATTAGCAAAAATTAATTTTTGTATATAAAAAATTAATATATAATTATTCATTTTATATCTAAACTTTTGGTCTATATTGCAAAGCTTCTGCTATATGGCTTTTTGTAATTTGTTCACTTCCTTCTAGATCTGCAATAGTTCTAGCTAATTTTATCATTCTATAATAGGCTCTTGCACTTAAATCTAGTTTTTCTGCTGCACTTTTGAGTAATTGTTTTGTTTCACTGTCTAACTTACAATATTTTTTAATTTCTATTTGATCCATTTCTGCGTTGATTTTTCCTGAGTTTTTAAATCTTTTTTCTTGTAAAGTCCTAGCTTTTTCTACTCGTTTTCTTACAGATGTACTATCTTCTGCTAAATCATCATTATCTAATTTATTTACATGAATTCTTGGTACATCTATGTGCATATCAATTCTGTCCAATATTGGACCAGAAATTTTTTGAGTATAGCGCACAATTTGTGCTGGTGTGCAAGTACATTCTTTTTGTTCATCTGTTGCATAGCCACATGGACACGGATTCATCGCTGCAATAAGTGTAAAATTTGCTGGAAATTCAGCTGAAGTTTTTGCTCGTGCAATTGTTACTGTACCATCCTCTAGTGGTTGGCGCAGATTTTCCAAAACCGCTCTAGGAAACTCTGCAAATTCATCCAAAAATAGCACACCTCTGTGAGCAAGAGTAATTTCACCAGGACGAGGATTTGTACCACCACCTATTAAAGAAACTGCTGAGGCACTGTGATGGGGAGAGCGGAATTGCCTAACACGAATCATCTGTTCATCATGTGGTAATTGTCCTGCAACTGAATAAATTTTTGTAATATCCAAAATCTCATCTTTTGTAAGCGGTGGCAAAATAGAAACAAAGGTTTTTGCCAAAAGTGTCTTACCAGAACCAGGAGGACCATGAAAAATAACATTATGCCCCCCAGCAGCTGCGATTTCCAGTGCCCTCTTAGCATGTTCATGTCCTTTTATATATTTAAAATCTAGTGTTCCATTGTAGGTATTATCTTCTGTATCTAACTCTCTATTTATAATAGGCTCTAAAACTTCTTGACTACTTAAGTGTAAAACTAACGAACGCAAATCACTCACTCCTATAATATCAATTCCATCTACAATAGAAGCCTCTTCTACATTAGCCTCTGGCACATAAATTTCTTTTATTCCTGATTCCCGAGCAAAAAGCGTAATCGGCAACACTCCATTTACACTACGCACTGACCCATCAAGTGCCAATTCTCCGATAAACAATTTGTCTTTAACATCAAAATTTAATTGTCCTGTAGAAATTAAAAAGCCAATCGCAATAGGCACATCATAAATAGGACTTGATTTTTGTAAATCTGCAGGCGCCAAATTCACAGTAATGCGTCCACATTGATGTGGTGGTTTAAATCCACTATTTTTGAGAGCACTAGAAACCCTGTCACGAGATTCTTTGACAGAAGTATCCGGCAATCCAACCAATGTAAAATTATGCAAACCACTAGCAAGTACATCTACTTCAACTTCCACAAACTCCCCACTGAGCCCAACAATAGCTGACGACAATATTTTTGATGACATATATTAATTCAAAATTAATAATTTGTTTAAGTATGTAGTATTTTTATATTATCTGCAAGTACTCAAAGTAGTGACCAGGTCGCTAGGCCTAGCGACCTGGTCACTTTTTGCTTTCTAATCTCTTTTATCATTTTTAAAACTCATCCAAAGTATAACACCAGCTCCTACAGTAATACAAACATCTGCAAAATTAAATGATGAAATATTCAAAAAAGGTATATAATCCACTACACACCCATAAGAAATTCTGTCTATTGTGTTACTGATTCCGCCAGATAAAATTAAAATATACGAAATTTGCATCAAAAATGATTCTGTAATATGTCTCCACCAAAAGTATATCACACATAAAATAAGAATTCCCCACATCACAACAAATATTTGCTGTGGCAAAACAAGCCCAAACGCAATTCCGTGATTACATAAGTGTTCAATTGTTTTCGACTGTAGAACAATCTTTTTTATAATCTGATCAAATACAATAAATATTCCCATCAAAAAAATCCTACTAAAAACCACATGAGATTTTTTTTGTGTATCAAAAGACATAAATTATTCTTTTGTAATATTTGTTCGTGCTGCTGGATACGCTCTCAATCTATCAATATCTATATCTTCTCCAGTTTCTTCATCCTTACCATAAGTACCATTCTCCATTTTTTCAAGAGCATCTAAAACATCCTTTAATTGAGTTTCCAAAGATTGTTCTAAAGCTAATCTATCCGCATATTCTTCAACCTCTATCGCATTTTCACTCTGCTCGTTTCCTATATCTTTAGGGAACTCAGCTTCAAATTCACCCTCTCCAACTTTTTTTGCGAATTTACTTAATTCCTCCTCCAATCGAGTTTTTTCTTCAAGTAATTTTGCTTTTAATTCTTCTAATATTTTTTGATCCATAATTTTAAATAGTTAGTGCATTAATATTTCAATATGTTTATACTAACAAATTCCCACAACCAATACAAGTAGATGTAATCCCTCACACCTCTAATTAAAAAGATTGTCATTCCCGCGTAGGCGGGAATCTAGTATATTTTATATAAATTACACAATTAAACTAAATTCTAAAAGTTTACAGTATTCTATAATTAGATAATATTAAATATATAAAAAACCAGCTTATAATCCTAGATCCCCGCCTTCGCGAGGATGACATAAGTGTGAATAAAGATTCATAATTAAAATTCTACAAAAACACACTCTCAATATGTTTAATTTGAGGCTTTCTTTCTCCCTCCACAAATAGCACACTGATAGCATCAATTCTCCAATTAGCATCCAAAAGTTCATTTTCTTTTATATAAACCTCGGCAATTCTACTTAACTTATTTAATTTAGATTGTGTAATTTGTTCCTCTGGCAACACGTCAATTTCATCTTTTGTAATTTTGCGACTTTTCACTTCCACAAACACAATAGCATCATCTTTTTTATCTTGTGCAACAATATCAATCTCCCCAATTCTTCTACCTTTCCTATTACACCAATTCCTCTCAAGAATTTTATATCCCTGCTTTTTCAAAAACTTCTCAGCCACACGTTCCCCATCATAACCCACACTATTTTTATTTAATTTAAATATTCCCATATCGTAAAAATAAATTTAATGAACAATTTTGTCAATGGACTACCAAATTTGTCCAAAATATAAACACTCTAACAATTTCAACTACCCCCCCTTTTTACATTAAAAAATTATTTTTTATCCGCATTACCCCAAAACATTTTGAATTGTTCGATATGTGCTTTAGCAACAGTTTTACTATCTATCATAATAACTACTGGAGTTTCCGTATAGATAAATAATAATGTTTTATCACCGTAAACTGCTGATCCTAGTGGGTTTATAAAATCAATTGGTAAATATTTTATGTCTATATTTGTGCGTTTTTTGGTTTCTTTTGTCTCTAACTCTGATTCCCTGCCATGCGAAGCAAGTAATTTTATTTTATTATTTTTTTGTTTTCTTATTTTATCAAAAGTCCTAAGTTCTTGTCCCATAAATTTGTAAAAATTTACACCACCTGCCATTAAAACATATATTGTTTTATTTTTTGGCATTTGCTCCATCGCTTCTAAATGCGCTGTCTGAAATCCATCTATTCCCTCATAAGTCAAAACATCCACACTTGTTTTATTTTTAATATTTTCTAATTCCGGAACAATATTTTGTGCCAATAAGAACTGTCGTTCCTTTTCTTTTAAAATGCGATTTATATTAGAAACTTTAAAATACTTCACGCCTCTCTTATTCGACTCAATAACTAGCTTTTCTCGCACCAACTTATCCATCGTGCTATAAACTACATTTCTATGTAATCCTGTTTCTTTGATGATTTCTCCAGCTGATGTAATGCCTGTTTTGAGTAATGCTAAATAAACATTTGCCTCATGCCCAGAAAATCCCAACTTTTCTAAATTATTGATTATAATTTGTTTTTTCATACACACAAATCATATCATTTTTTGAATAAAAAGTAAAACAAAAATGCTTTATTTAATTATTATATTATCTCGTTTTTTAGCTTATTTACTATATTTTTAATACTTATTTATATTATTGTCATCCCAAAGGGTTGACAATAATATAAATACGTGCTATAGTACCTGTAATATCAAAGATTAATATCCATGGAATTTATCATTTTGATATTTTAATTAATTAACTGATTTATATTATGAATATTTACATTTTGGTAACTATTTGGACAATTGCTACTCTAGCCTTTGCAACAGGAACAGCTCTGCTTGCAAAACGCTATGGCGTACACTGGCTTATTGGATTATTTGCAGTATCAGCATCATTAGCTGGCATTTTATCAAATAAAATGGTGATATTTGGTCCTTTAACGCTACCTGGTGGAGTACTTTTATTTTCGATGACATTTTTTATTACTGATATAATTTCTGAAAAGTGGAATAAAACACTTGCACAACAAGCAGTTTTTGTAGGGCTTATATCATCTATAATGGTTACTATTGCAATATATATTGTAATAATGTGGCCTGGTGCACCATTTGCAGTTGAGCAATCTGAAATTTTTGCACAGGCATTAGGAATGACGCCTCGCATTGTACTTGCTGGTCTTGTGACATATCTTATATCACAAAACGTTGATGTATTCTTATTTCATACCATAAAATCAAAAACTGGAACCAAACATCTCTGGTTAAGAAATAATGGCTCTACAATTATTAGTCAGTTACTAGACACCAGCATCTTTACGGCACTCGCATTCTATGGAATATTTCCAATATTTCCTGTAATTATCAGTTCTTGGCTGGTCAAAGTATTGATTGCAGCATTTGATACACCCTTTATTTATATTGCAAGTAGTGCAATGGATAAAATAAAAAATGTGTCAGGTACGCACCAATCATAAAATTTATAAAAAGCCCATTGCAAAATGGGCTTTTTATAACAAACTCAATTAACTTATAAATTTATCCTATGAAAGATATAACATTACAGCAAATTGGAAAT
>JALVPE010000094.1 GCA_027031945.1 Candidatus Moraniibacteriota bacterium | reverse complement strand
AATATTATTGTAGACGCTTCACTTCGTGGACAAGAAATATGGATTGAAGACAACAATAACACTCGTGCAATCGTAAAAAATAATATTATTAGATCAAATGATGATGCTGAAAAGATTAAGTGGGGAAATACGGTTTATAATTTGACTGATTTTCAATCTAATACCGGTTTGGGACAATCATGTAGTAATTCCAACCCTCAATTTGTTTCAGTTAATGATTTTCATCTTCAATCGAGTAGTTTTGCGCGTGATACAGCTTTAGCTTCAACTGCTTTATCTACTGATGTATATGCTTTGTATCAAACAACCTTTGGTGTAAACATTAAAAAAGACATTGAAAATAATACTAGACCCCAAGGCAATGGCTGGGATATGGGAGCTTTCGAATATATTTCCTCTACCAATCTTCGTGCCGATGTAGACAACAATTCTCAAATCAATTCCACGGACGCAATGTTAACTCTCAGAAACTCTCTGGGATTAGACATGAGTGGAACAAATTGGCAATCATCCTCAACCACCGGAGATGCAGATTGTGATGGAGATACAGATTCCACTGATGCTATGTTGATATTAAGAGATAGTTTGGGATTGGATATGAGTACAACGGGATGGTGTGGGAACTAAGTCAAAAGTAGAAAGTCTAAAGTTTATTTTGTTAATCCCTTAAGGAAACAAAGTTGGTATTTATAATAAATGGTTGTATAATAAAAATAAAGAGAATAAATTAATTTAAAAAATCGAATGAAAAAAATACTGTTGTTAATTTTCTTATTGTTACCGTTTAACTTTGTCTTGGCTTATGATTATCCCATTGGAATACCTCAGCCGTGGATAGAGCCAGATATTGTAGCTCCGTCGTTACCTTCTTCGTGGACATCAGAACAGGCCGGATATTATTTTATAAATTATCAAATCGGATCAAATAGTCATACTTATGGTACTCCATCAGCCCCGAGGAAAACCATTCCCAATCCAATTCCGGCGGGAGCCGTTATAGCATTGCAAGGAGACTATTCCTATACTAATGCTGGGGCAATATGGTTGCATGCGAATGGAACGAGTAGCAATCCTATTTGGATCATTAATTATGACGGGACAGGCAAGATAAATACAGCTTCTTCAAAGTGCATAGTGTATGGTAGCTATTTGTATATATCAGATATATCTATAGATGGATCAACGGGAACAAATGGTCATGGTATGTTACAGATTGGTTCTTCGGTAAGTGGATACGGAGCAAATAATATTCTTTTTCGTAATGCTGAAGTTGTTGGGAATACCGCCATGGTTAGAAATTCAGGTGTCGGAATTATTGGAAATAGTTCAGGAAGTGCAAGTCAAAACATTATTATTTATAATAATGAAATACATAATACCGGTAACATTTCATCGCCAAATGATGATGATGCTCATATTGTTACTGTGGGCAATTGGAGTTCAAATGTTTGGATTTTGGATAATGAGATTCATCATGGTTCCGGTTCGGGAGGTCAGATCGGTGGAGTTTATAAATCTCACGGCGTAAATAATTGTCATCATATTTATTTTGGACGTAATAATGTATATAATACAAGACAAGCTGGTGCGGGTGTTAAATTTGCTGAATATTGTGTTTTTTCGGAAAATTATATTCATGATATAATTGATACATCATGGTCAGAAGCCAAAGGTCTTGGTTTTCAATATCACAATGATTATATTTGGTTTATTTATAATACAATAATTGGTGGTAGGTTTGGTATTAAGGGTTCGTCTGACAATACTGATGATGTGCTTCATCACTATATTATTGGTAATTTAATTACTGATGTAGAGCGTGACGGAGTATATTCCGGAAATTATGCTTACGAAGAAGCTGGTATAGGATTATGGGGGAGTGGAAATATTCAAGCGATTGTAAATAATACTATAGACAATTGTGATAGTGGAATTGTCGATATAGCTCATGATAATACTACTGAAATCGTTAATAATATTATTACCAATCGGCCTGAATCTACTGGTAAGGATCTAGCGCTTACCAGTCAGACAACTGGAGATGAGATTCACGATAACCTATTCTATCGTTCCGCAGGTGTGGCATTGAGATATGGCGGAAGTGACTATACAAGTGTGGCAAGTTTTGATTTAGGAACTCCTGCATACGACAACATGGAGAGTGACCCGATGTATGTTAACCCCAGTAATAATCGGGACCTGCAAAGCACCAGCCCGGCCAGAGACAGTGGGGTTTTGTCTTCAGTATATGCATTATATCAAACTACTTTTGGCGTAGACATTAAAAAAGATATCGAAAATCACACTCGTCCCCAAGGTTCAGCCTGGGATATGGGAGCTTTTGAATACACCCCCTCCAACCAATACCGTGCCGATGTAGACAATAACTCCCAAATCAATTCCACCGATGCTATGTTAACTTTAAGAAACTCTGTAAATCTGGATATGAGTGGAACAAATTGGCAATCATCTTCAATCACCGGAGATGCAGACTGTGACGGAGATACAGATTCTACTGATGCTATGTTGATATTAAGAGATAGTTTGGGGTTGGATATGAGTACAACGGGATGGTGTATGAATTAATTATAAATGATGAATTATAAATTATAAATTTTTAACTTCCATTTAGGGATGTATAAATTTTTAACTTCCATTTAAGGGTGTAACAATCAACACGGTTTACAGAGTCAGTCTAAGGTTTACCATGTTAAGATTTTATATAGGGTTTATTTTGTTAAAGTATTAATGAAATAAAATTGTTATTTAGGATGAAGGGTTGTATAATAAAAACAAAGAAAAGGTCAATAAAAAACAAATTAAACATCAATGAAAAAAATATTACTAATTTCACTCTTTTTATTATTACCAACTTTAACTTTTGCTTACACTCCACCAATCGGTATTCCTGATCCGGGAGATACTTGGGATGGAGGATTGCATCCTATTGATACACCGGTCCCAGACACAACCACCCAATGTCCCAATTGGCCAAGCGCGGAAAGTAGTAATTGTTATTACATAGACAACAGTGATGCAAGTTGTACTGATTCTGGTAACCCATTCGGTTATCCGGATAAGCCAATGTGTAATTTTCATAATGGAACATTTCCAGCAGGAACGTATGTTGAGTTTCATGGAAATCCAACAAATACAATGCAGACTACTTTTCAATGCACGGCGACTAATCCTTGTTGGATTGTTGGCAGAGGTAGTGATCCGCCACAGTTTACAGGAAATGGTTCACAACAAAAGTGTGTCTGACAGGTACAATAAATAACTAATTTTTAACTAAAAACCTATGTCAGAAAAAACACAAAAATTATTAGAAAAAAGTATAAAAAACCTAAGAGAAAACTCAAGTGAAGATATATCAATGGATAAATTCATAAAATCAACTCTTGAAACATTAATGATAATAGAAAGAGATGAATATTTAGAAAAAGCAAAAGATCCAAAAGAAAAAGGAAATGGATATTATGAAAGAGTAATGCAATAGTTTATCTAGAAACTCACTCTTAGTACATGTACCAAGAACTAGAGTAGGATTATTCTCTCCTGCAACATTAGAACTTTTAAAAATAAATAGAGAACAAGTAGATAAAATAGCTTTATCTCTATATAAAAAAGGAATGACTTCTAATGACATAGAAGAATTCATGAATGAAATATTTGAAGAAAATATGTCTCCAGTTAAGATATCAAATCTATCTGAAGCTTTTAATAAATTTGGAATAGCTTGGGAGAAGACTTAAGGTTGCAAAAATGAATTTTAGGAATTATAATTATAGTGTAAATTCATTAATTAAGAAAGATATGAAAAAGATAAATCCAGTGAAAAGTTTTATTTTTATGGGACTTGTGGCAGGAGTAATTACATTGAGCGGATGTGGTGAAAAAGTTACCAAATTGAAGGAAGTAAAAAATGATGTAACGTCCAAGGTGGAAAGTGGTAAACAAATAGTTGAAGATAGCAAAGGAATGATAGGAAATTTAAAAGATGCTATGAAAAAAGGAGTTGCTATGAAATGTGAAGATGCCAGTAGTGATTGGGTTACATATATAAATGGTACAAAAATGCGATCTGAGGGAATGGAAGATGGTAAAAAGCAAGTAGTGTTAGTTACAGACGGCACAACTTATACTTGGGATGCAAACACAAAAACTGGGTTTAAGATGGATAAAAAATGTTTAGAAGATTTTCAAAAAGATATGGGATTTGGACAGGATGATATGCCTAAACAACAATATGAAAAGGGATTCACAATTGAAGAACTTGAAACAAAGGAGGAATCAGGTGGACTTAAATGCACTCCTTCAACTGAGGCGGATTTTTCAGTGCCTTCGGATGTGAAATTTGAGGATCAGTGTAAGATATTGAAAGAACAGATGAATAAGTATGAAGAACAAATGAAAAATATGAAAAACAAAATACCAAGCATGCAGTAATAATTTTGTATGTATAAATTAAATAAAAGCCACCACAGTTTTGTGGTTGGCTTTTTTGTTTTTTTATTGTGTATCTTCAATCTCTTTCCAGTTAAATGTACCATGAGGTTTCTTAACCGGATTTGGTAATGTTATTGGTGGCAACTCATCATTTATTGCAATCTCACAGGCATGACACATGCCATGCGGACCGACATGATTGCCATCAAAGATGACATTTGTATTGGGTACATCGGAAATGCTCAGCATTGCCGCAATTGTGTGGATAGGTTGGTTTAAATCCTCAAATGCCACACCAATGACGGAGACAGTATTGTTTCTTAAATCATAACGCAGATGGGAGTCAACCATACCTGGAAGATGAGCAGCCCATCCAGCGCCACATATAATAGTTGTGACACCTTGTTCAATTAGGTATGGAAGTATTTTGTGTAAAAGATAATTTTTGTGTCTGTGAATACTTGCGACAATAATTTTATCTCCTTTGTTTGGTGTAATCAGTTCTATTTTTCCGTCATTTTCAGCGGCTTTTAAGATAGGTATTGCTTTTCGACATTGGACAAAATCTGATGTTGAGCCTAAAATAATGGCAATTCTGCGAGGTGATTTCATCTCGTATTCTCCTTTATTGGTTTATTGTAAAAAAACTAATAATTATTAAGTATCGTACATATGAAATGATGTGGTGTCAAATTAGTGAAGTTTTATGATGGAGTATAATTTGTTTTGTGATATACTATAAGTATGATAATTATATTAAGAACATGTTTATAAGAGATGAAAATGTTTTTTTTCATGAATTAGATACGCGAGATATTGTAGATGCCATTGTAATTTTGGATATTGATGGTACTTTGACATGTAGTTCAAAAAAACAAATCAAAAAGGAAGTTATTAAAGTTGTGCGTGAGCTAGAGAAGAGGAATGAGGTATATATATTTTCAAATAATTATGATTGTAAAAAAAGCAGGGAGATAGCTGAAAGTATAAATATCCCATATATTGAGGCACCACATAAAAAACCAAATAAAAAAATTCTTAAATATATCAATGAAACATGTCCAGTTATCACAATTGGTGATAAATATTTGACTGATGGATTATTTGCTAAATTTGCAAAGGCTCGACATATTCGTGTAAAAAGGTATAGATGCAATGATGATTCTATTATGGATAGATTTGCTTGTTTTGTAGATGACGTGGCTTATGCGATTGCAAAATTGTTTCATATAGTAACTAGTTGAAATAGAAACATTCGAAATGTGTAGTGTAGCAATAGTTTGTTGATTTTAAGGAACAATATAATTCCTTGGTTTTGTTGCTGAAAGTGGGTTTTATATGATAATATAGTAGAACATTATATTAATTAGTATAAATTATGGGGCATAAAAAAGAAAAAAATGAAGAATATGAAGGTGATGGTGAAGATTTTATAACATTACAATTAAGTGCTCATGCTAAACGTTCGATAGTTGCTGTTTTACTTTTTGTAGTGGCAATCATTTTTGTACTTGGATTTTTTGACGCGTCCGGTATTGCGGGAGAAAAATTATCCAAAGTATCTGGTATCATATTTGGTTTTGGAAAATACTTAGCACCATTAGTTTTTGTTTATGCGGGCATTGTACTTTTACGTAAAAAGGTAGAGACACAATTTTATGTAACAAAAATTATCGGCATTGCTATTGCATTTTGGGGAATTCTTGCTCTTATGCATATTATACCATTTAATGCAGGAGATTTTAAAGAGATGGCACAAAATGGTGTTGGTGGTGGATATTTAGGTTATATATTGGCGATGGCACTTATTAAATTTACAGGAAAGATTGCAGGAATAATCATACTTATTGCATTGGGAATTGTTGGTTTTATCATCGCATTTAATATGTCATTGGTAGGACTCGGAGATTATGTAGCAATTATTAAAAAAACCAAAAAGGGTCAAGATGGTTTTTTTACTCGAAAAGAGGAATATGAACAAAATGAAAAAATCGAAGATGAATTAGAAGGAGATAAAGAAAAAGATAATGATGATGTAGACAATAAGGATGATTTAGATGAAGATAATGAGGATGAAGAATTTGAAGATGAAAAGTTTGATGATGAGGAACCTGATGATAAGGAAGTTATTGATGTATCAGATTATACTAAAAATGATTATGCAGACACACAAAAAAGCATAAATAATATTCAAGAAGATAAAATTCAACAAATTGTGAATGCGCATAATGGTGAAGTAAAACAAATGACTCAAACGTCTGATATTGATTGGGAATTGCCACCACTTAAATTACTTACTCGTGGAGGCAACAAAGCAAAAGGCGGTAATGTGGAACAAAACGCACGTAATATTCAAGAAACTTTCAAAAATTTTGGCATCTCAATGGAATTAGAAGATATCGTAACCGGTCCGACAGTAACTCAATATAGTTTCAGACCACAAAGTGGTGTAAAGCTTTCACGTATTACGGCATTAAATGCTGATTTGGCATTATCACTTGCTGCACATCCAATTCGTATTGAAGCGCCAATTCCAGGCAAATCACTTGTCGGTATTGAAGTGCCGAACAAAGCAACAGCAATTGTGCGAATGAGAGATTTACTTAATACTGATGAGTTTTATGAGTCAGATAAAAAATTATTACTTGCTCTAGGTGAAGATGTGAATGGTGATTATGTTTTTGAAGATCTTGCAAAAATGCCACATCTTTTAGTTGCCGGAACTACTGGATCAGGAAAGTCAGTTACCATTAATTGTATTTTATTATCATTGCTTTATAAAAATTCTCCAGAAGAATTGAAATTGATTCTTGTAGATCCAAAGCGTGTGGAACTGTCATTATATAGTGGTATACCGCATTTGCTTTCTGATGTTATTGTCGAAAATGGTAAAGTAATCAATGCTCTTAAATGGGCAACATCTGAAATGGAGCGTCGCTATAAATTACTTCAAGAAAATGGTGTGCGAGATATAGAATCTTATAAAAATAAAATGGCATCCGGTGAGAAACACACATTTACTGATCCAAATACCGGTAAGCAAGTTACTCAAGATATGGAGAATTTGCCCGCAATTGTTATTGTGATTGATGAGTTATCTGATTTAATGGCTTCTAATGGCAAAGAGGTTGAGGCGTCAATTGTAAGAATTGCACAAATGTCACGTGCCGTAGGAATTCACCTTATTATTTCTACACAAAGGCCAAGTATTGAAGTGATTACAGGACTTATTAAAGCAAATTTACCGACACGAATTGCTCTTAAAGTTAATTCAAATATTGATTCAAGAACAATCATAGACAGACCGGGAGCAGAAAAATTGATTGGTAATGGGGATTTATTGTTTGTGGGTCCTCAAAATTCAAATGCTATACGATTACAGAGTCCATTTGTGCAAGAGAAAGAAGTGCAGAAGGTAGTAAGATTTATAAAACGACAAGCAGAATCTACGGGAATATATAGTATTGATGAAGATTTTGCAGGCAGTGGTGAAGATGGCGTTGTGACAACAACAAAAGGTATCACATCTGTTAATTTTGATGATTCTCCGGATACTGCTGGTGAATCAGAAGATCCAATTTACGAAGAGGCAAAAGAATTGGTAATAGCAGCTGGCAAAGCTTCAACATCTTATCTTCAACGTAGATTGCGGGTTGGATATTCACGGGCAGCAAGATTAATTGATGAACTTGAGGATAATGGTGTAGTTGGACCGGCAGAAGGTTCAAAACCTAGAAAAATATTAGTATCAAAAGAATCAGATGAAACGAGTGAGGTAAGTTAAGGGATGTGAATATATTCGAGAGTGATTATTTACCTGTGTGATTTAATTGTATTATGGAAAAACGTAATTTTGTACGAAAAAAAATCAAGTCATTAACACTTGGCGAAAAATTAAAAATTTTACGTGAAGATAGACATTTGCGAGTACAGGATTTATCACGAAGAATTAACGTAAAAGTAGCATATATTGAGGCATTAGAAAAAGGACGATATGATGATTTGCCAACACGAGTATATGTAAAAGGCTTTGTTAGATCATATGCGCAATTTTTTGGCGTGCCCGAAGATGTGTTACTTGATTTGCTTGAACGTGAGTATAGTATATATCAAAATATTTATCACAAAGATGTTGAGGAGGAGGTTAATAAATTACCAAAACTTCCTCGTTTTGTGTTGACACCACGTGTTATTGTTGTTGTAGTTATTTTTCTTGTATTATCAGCTGTCGGTTTGTATCTATATTTTAGTGTTGATAATTTTGTATCATCTCCATGGGTTGTTGTTGATGCTCCAGCGCATGGAAGTATTATTAAAAGCAATAAAGTCATTGTCCGTGGCAAAACGAAGAGTAATTCTCGTGTATTTATAAATGAACAACAAATTTTTGTAAATGATGATGGTACATTTGAAAATGAAATAAATTTAACTCAAGGAATAAACACAATAAACGTACGAAGTGTGAACAAATTTGATAAAGAAAGTAATAAACAGATAATAGTAGATGCAATTTATAAAATACCAAAAGAACAAAATAATCAAAAAAATAAAAAGATACATTTAATTATAAAATCTCAAAATGAATCTGTTTGGATTCATGTTATTGCAGATGGTAATGATGTATACAATGATGCTTTACAATTGGATGAAGAAAAGATATTTGAAGCAAATGAAAGTATTGTTATAACAACAGATGATGGACTCAATACACTTATCAGTGATGATGGGAAAACATTTAAATCAATAAGTGAAAAGAAAGAAATTGTTCGTGATTGGGAATATGAACCCAAAAAGGATAAAACAAAAAACAATGAAGATGTGGAGCAGTAATTTTTTATATCTCTTGATTCATAGAGATTATTATTCTGACTATAAGCAAATAGAAGTAGTACTGGTATTGTGTAAATAGTTATTATAAAAAAAGGGACAATTATTGTATATTTGGTATAATATATTTTGTATGGAACTCATC
>JALVPE010000093.1 GCA_027031945.1 Candidatus Moraniibacteriota bacterium | reverse complement strand
CTGCATTTATACTTGAAGATTATTACAAACCGCTTACTGATTTTTTTGATTGTGTTTTTTTAAAAGAAAAAGTGTCCTATAATGTATTGACTTATTACCAATTTTTAAAATTTGACAAAATGTGGTTTTGATTGTATTTTGTGGAAATAGATGTCATCCTTGCGTCAAAGTGAATTAGGTGTCACTCAAAAGAGAGACAACATAAACTGTAGACGTGAATCTTTCGAGTAGTTTATATAAAACTCACAGTAAAGATTCCTACCTTCGCAGGAATGACAAAAAGGTAAAGACGCATCTACCCCTCTGGTAGACAGGTTGCAATGCATCTGCGCATTTATTCATTTAATGTAATAAAAATAATGAAATTATTAATAGTAGAATCCCCTACAAAAACAAAAACAATTAAAAAATATCTTGGAACCGGTTACAAAGTTACTTCCAGTGTTGGACATATTCGTGATTTACCCAAATCAAATAAAGAAGCGATAGATATTGAAAATGACTTTAAGCCACATTATGTTATTCCTCAAAATAAGCAAGATGTCGTAGATGAGCTCATTAAACTTGCCAAAAAAGCAGATGAAATATATCTTGCAACTGACCCTGACCGTGAGGGAGAGGCAATTGCATGGCATGTTGCTGAAATTTTGAAAGATGCCGGTATCCCAAAATCTGAAATGAAACGTGTAACATTCAACGAGATTACAAAAGAGGCTGTTAATGAGGCCATGAAGCACCCTACTCGTATCGATCAGAATCTCCGTCGTGCCCAAGAAGCTCGTAGAATATTGGATAGACTTGTAGGTTATGATTTGTCAGGAATTATTTGGAAAAAAGTACGATATGGACTCTCAGCAGGACGAGTTCAATCCCCTGCTCTACATATTATAGTAGAACGTGAAAAAGAAATTCGTGCTTTTGAACCAGAAAAATATTGGAATCTCAGCGCTGATTTTAAAACTGCGAATAAAGATAATGTGACTCTCACATGTAAAGAAGAGCCACGTGAAGAAAAAGAAGTTAAAAGAATTGAAAAAGAATCAAAAAAAGGAAATTGGATTATAAAAGACGTAAAAGAAACCACTCGCAAAAGAAAACCAAAAGCTCCTTTTACTACCTCCACTTTACAACAAGCAGCATCTTCTAGACTGGGTTTTTCGCCATCTCGTACAATGCGTACAGCTCAAAAGCTATATGAAGCTGGGCACATTACTTATATGCGTACTGACTCAACAACTCTATCCAAAGAAGCACTAACTGGTATTAAAAAAACAATTATCCGTGAATTTGGAAAGGATAAATATGAATACCGGGTATTTAAATCACGAAGTAAGAATGCACAAGAAGCCCACGAAGCTATACGACCATCTCATGCTGAGGTAGAAAACGCGGGCACAACATCCGATCAGAAAAAATTATACACATTAATTCGTGCACGAGCTATAGCCTCTCAAATGGTGGACGCTCAAACAAAACAAACTCGCATAATTGCAAATGTTGAGGGTGACAAAATCCCTGATTTTACCGTAACTGGTTCACGCATCATTTCTCTTGGTTGGCTAGAAGCTGACCCCGGAGCTCGTGGGCAAGATTCAGAAGTTCCAAAAGTTAAAAAAGGAGAAAAATTAACTCTCAAAAAATTCAATATAGAAGAAAAAGAAACTCTTCCGCCTCCACGATACTCTGAAGCTGGACTTGTGAAAGAACTAGAGAAACTAGGAATTGGACGACCAAGTACTTATGCTTCTATTATTCGCACAATTCAAACACGTGGTTACGTAGAAAAAGAAGGAAGTGCTCTAAAACCAACTGATACGGGAGAGGTTGTAAGTGATTTCTTGTGGGCACATTTTGAAAAATATGTAAACGAAAAATTTACTGCGGAAATGGAAAATGAACTAGATGAAATAGCCCGAGGAGAAAGAGATTACACACAAACACTCAAAGAGTTTTATCTACCTTTCACAAAAGATGTCAAGAAAAAAGAAAAACTAGACAAAGCAACAGATTTAGGTGATGCAGACAAAAAAATGAAATGTCCAAAATGCAAAGGTCCAATGATTATTAAACTTGGCAAAAATGGAAAATTCCTAAGTTGTAAAAAATTTCCAGATTGTGATGGTGCTCGTACAATGGATGGCAAAGAACTGGCAGGACCAAAAGAAACTGGTGAAGATTGTCCTAAATGCAAAGATGGCAAGTTAGTTGAACGAGAAGGAAGATTTGGAAAATTTATCTCCTGCAGTAATTACCCAAAATGTAAATATATCAAAGAAGATCCAAAAGAAGTAGAGAAGAAAAAAACAGGAGTAAAATGTCCCCAGTGCGGTAAAGGCGAAATGATGGAAAGAAATGGAAGATTTGGTGTGTTTTATAGCTGTACAGAGTATCCAGATTGCAAAAACGCCATAAAAGCAAAACCAACCGGAAAAATATGTAACTACAAACGAGAAGACAAAGGCGGCAAAAAATGTGGAGCACTCATGATGCTCGGTACTAAGACTATACCAGAAAGATGCAGCGACAAAACATGTCCTAATCATAGACCAGACAAACTAAAAAAGAATTAGAGAGTCCCGCACCAAATTTATTTTGGTGCTGTGAGAAGGAACTAAAACCATACCTGAAAGATGTTCAGACAAAACTTGTCCAAATCATCGTCCTGATAAATTAGAAGGTTACAAACCAAAAAAGAAAAAATAATCCTACCCTCCTCAATGTAGTGGACAGACATGCCTGTCCACTACATATTTACACTAACCAAAAAGAAAACAGTATATATAAAAACTTTTATACATACTGTTTTAAAACCTTATAACAATTTCAAATGAAAATTTTCAGTATACACATAGTCATTTTCAATACGAGTTGTTATTTTTTTGGCTTTAAGTCCTCCATATAAAGGAAATTCGAGTGTCAGCACTAAATGTTCACCCTTACCGTATTCGTTTTCATTCAAAAAACGTATAATTAAATAACCAAATACAAATTCGTTACCATCTACAACATCAATATTGCAAACCACCGCCTCACAAAAACTAACTCTATCTCTATGAGAATAAGTAATCCGCACAGTTTTTCCAACCAAATCAAAAGGGGTTTTGACAGTGGCTAGAAATGGTTGAACATTAAAAATCCGAAAAATATCATCTGTAAAAGAGTTTACGTACTTCTCAAACTCTTCAAAATGTTTTTTCAACGACGTATCCATTTTCCAAAACCCACCTTCTTTTTTTCCTGCCATTTTCTACTCCTCCTCCTTAACTTTTACGTTTGCCAAAGTTTCCTTGTAACCACGTGGCAGCACTTTTGCTGGCAATTTCACCAACAACTCCAAGTGCTTGAGATGAATTCCTCATCATCATAATTATCATAATTATTATAATTGTCATAACAAAAACACCGCCAATTAGCACTCCTACACCAAGCATTGCTATGGTATGCCAACTCATATCTAATACTACAAATTTATCTGCAATTGTAGAGAGAATTGAAGTCGTCATGCATAAGTATGTTACCAGCACTCCAACAATACATCCAATTATTGCAAACATAATTTTTTTGAACATGCGTTCCTCCTTATTTATTTTAAATACCTTAACCCTTTTTCTCGCAAAATATCACGAGCATTCATCATCAAGGCACAAAATTCTTGCTCTGTCAGAACAGTGTCAGCCACATCACTTTTACCAATGGTATGCACCAGCTTTTTATTATCCGTTGACAAAAGTGCTATAATCACGTCAAGACTCATATTTTCAGGATCAAAAACTCCTTTGAGAAGTTCTTGATATTCTTGTGAACCTCGTTCAAAACTTTTCCCCTTCCAATACAAAAATTGATCATCTTTCCAATTATTGTACTGCTGACCAGATTTTTGTGCTTCGCGACCTGAAAGACCACAGAGTCTCACCTGCTCATTTACAAATTGTGTTTTGAACGCCTGCAACAATCCTTCACGCGAGGCACAATATACACCGTCAAAATAAAATGGACACTCATGCAAATTACTCAAAACATTAGCCGGATATTCACCACGTGAATCTATATTAATCACTTCATTGTTTTTCTTGCCATCCTCAACAATATCAATGAATATGAAAATTGAAAATGCAAAAATTGCAACCATTAAGCCAATAGGCTGAAAATCATATGTGACTTTATTCCATAAAGCATCATTATATCCATAAAAATATATACAAGGTAAAAAATAAAACAATATCGTGCATATAATTCCACCAAGAATGCTCAATAAACATTTTTTCAACATTTTTATATCCTCCAATTCTCTTTTATTTATAATATTGTTAAATTACTGCAATAAATAACCCTACTACAAAACCTAATAATATGCAATAGTCATTTGTAGTGGACAGTCATGACTGTCCACTACATTTACATGTGTAATTTACTGACACACACAAGGAGCGTCACTGCAACATTACATTATTATTTACAAAACATTTTTGACGGGTTTGAAACTTTTTCTGTGTATTGGTGTTGCGCCGTGTTTTTGTAATGCTTCTATATGCACTTTTGTACCATAGCCTTTGTGAGATGCAAATCCGTACTGGGGATATTTTATGTCATATTCTTCCATCATTTTATCTCTTACTACTTTTGCAATGATTGATGCGGCTGCTATGGTTTTTGATATTTGATCTCCTTTTGCAACAGTTATTTGTTCTCTTGTGAAATTTGGCAATAGTTGACTTCCATCTATCATTACCATCATAGTCTGGGCATCTTTGTAAACTTCTGATGCGTCCATTTCCTTTTCCATTGCGTCAAATGCTTTTTTCATCGCTAAAAATGTTGCTTGCAAAATATTTATTTCATCTATTGCCTTGGGACTACATTTCCCCACTCCGACAAAAAATTTTTCTCTTACAAATTCAAAAACTTCTTCACGCTGTTTAACACTAAGTAATTTAGAATCTCTAATCAATTTCCAATTGCCCTCATCTATCACTCCATCAAAATCTGCAACGTCTTTAATAGCACAAGCGCCTGCCACAACAGGTCCAGCAAGAGGTCCACGCCCTACTTCATCTACTCCCACTATAATATCATAATGAGCCTTTTGTAATTCTTTTTCTTTTTCAAACGTTGCAATTTTCATGATTTTATGCTAGCATGTTATGTTGGTACGTTAAAAATAACATGTTTTACAAACACAAGCAAAGGGAGAAAAAGATGAATGTTTACCTGTTTGACCGAAAAATTAAGGGGGTTTGGCGAAAAATCAATACAACAGATATGCCACTAGGGTATAAATTTGTTGCTTGGATATATCCAGAAAAATCAGTAATGATTGTATTTGATTTTATTCAATCACACAAAGATATGGTAAAAAGTGCTGTCAGAAATGATATCGATGATATCTGTACCAAAGCACCTAATGCCGCCGGACTCTGTAGAAATGGCAAAATAACTGAGTGGCACAGCACTACACTCAATCTTTCCAGCGATGCTGATGCTGTCATTGCCATCAAGGAATTCCTGAAAAAATAATTTTTCATCGTAGAGAATAAAATACATATTTTATTCTCTTTTTTATTTCCTTTTTCATTTTTTGCCACGAAAACATCCTTTATGCTACAATACTTTATAGACTTTTAACTTTATAAACTTTTTACTATACCTTATGTCATTCACTCATTTACATGTACATTCTGATTTTTCATTGCTTAACGGTCTTGCAAAGATTGATGATCTTTTGGATGCTTGTGAAAAAGAAGGTATGAAATCACTGGCTTTAACTGACAGAAATGCGGTTTATGGTTTTGTGGATTTTCAAGTGCAAGCAAAAGAAAGGGGTATAAAACCAATTTTTGGTGCTGAAATTCTAGTTGCTCCAAATGGAATGGAAAATAAAGCTTCTTCTGCAACGGCTCGCAAAGTAAATCAATTAGTATTATTGGTAAAAAATGAAAAGGGTTATAAAAATCTTCTCCAAATTATCACAAAGGGACAGTTAGACGGTTTTTATTATCATCCTCGTGTTGATTATGATGTTTTGAGAGAGCATTCTGAGGGACTTATCGCACTTTCTGGAAATAGTTACGGAGAAGTTAATGAATTACTCGGAAATGATGGCTACAAACAAGCAAAAGAAAAAGCTTTGTTATACAACGAAATATTTGGTAATAATAATTTTTTTCTAGAATTACAAGATCATCCAGACTTTGACAAACAACAAACAATAAATGAAGGCCTCATCAAATTAAACAAAGAAACCAAAATACCACTTGTCGCTTGTGGTGATGTTTTTTATATAAAAAAAGAAGATGCTGATATACATGATATACTTCTTTGCATCAAAATGAACCGTAAGGTGGATGAAGGAGATAGACCTAATATGAAAAAATTCAATCTCTCATTTCGCACCGAACAAGAAATGAGAGAGGCATTTGCGCATATACCGGAAGCTCTGGAAAACACCAACAAAATAGCCGAGCGTTGCAATTTTGAAATAGAACTTGGACACACAAAACTTCCCTACTATCCCATACCTGAAGGAAAAACTGCCGATGATGTCTTGAGAGAAATGTGTGAACAAAAATTAGTAGAAAAATTTGGACAAAATATTACACAAGAACATAGGGATCGCATGGACTATGAACTTGATATTATAAAAAAAACAGGTTATGCCTCTTATTTCTTGATAGTCCAAGATTTCACAAATTGGGCGCGTAATCATGGAGTGGTTGTTGGACCTGGACGTGGAAGTGCCGCTGGCTCGTTTGTGTCATATCTAACAGGTATTACAAATATGGACCCTATTGAGTATAAATTACTCTTTGAGCGTTTTTTAAATCCGGAACGAGTTTCAATGCCTGATGTTGACCTTGATTTTGCTGATGATAAAAGAGATGATGTTTTAGCATATGTTCGCAAAAAATATGGAGCAGACCATGTCGCTCAAATTATTACTTTTGGTACAATGGCGGCTCGTGCGGCAGTGCGCGATGCAGGACGTGCTTTGGGTTATGCTTACGGATTTTGTGATCAAGTAGCAAAACTTATACCGGAATTCACTTCCATAGACAAAGCTTTGGAAGAAGTTCCCGATTTTAAACGTCTTCATGAAGAAAATGTTGATGCTCGTGATTTGATAGATGCTGCACGTAGACTTGAAGGATTGTGTAGACATTCTTCAATTCACGCATGTGGTGTCGTAATTACAGATAAACCGGTGGTTGAATACACTGCCATGCAAAGAGTCTCTGGTGATGATGAGGCTACAGTTACTCAATATGCTTCTAGTACAAAATTTTCTGCCGTAGAAAAGATTGGACTTCTTAAAATGGACTTTTTGGGACTAAAAAACTTAACCATTATCCAAAATACTCTAAAAATGGTCAAAAAAATACACGGGGTTGATATAAATATAGACACTATACCTCTTGATGACAAAAAAACATATGAATTACTTCAAAACGCACTTACTACCGGCGTGTTTCAACTAGAGTCCAGCGGAATGAAAAGATATCTTAAACTACTCAAACCAACAGTATTAGAAGACATTATCGCAATGGTAGCTCTCTATCGTCCGGGTCCTATGGAGTGGATACCTGACTTTATCGATGGTAAACATGGCAAGAAAAAAGTTACATATTTACATCCAAGACTTGAGGCAATATTAGCAGATACTTATGGAGTTGCTGTTTATCAAGAACAAGTTATGCGTATTGCTCAAGATTTAGCTGGATTTACGCTTGGAGAAGCTGACATCTTAAGAAAAGCAATGGGTAAAAAAATCATAAAACTTATTAAAGAGCAAAAAATAAAATTCATAGACGGTTGCGTGAAACAAGGAGTTAAAAAAGATGTGGCTGAAAAGGTATTTGCCTTCATTGAGCCTTTTGCTGGTTATGGTTTTAATAGGTCTCATGCTGCGTGCTATGGACTCATCGGTTATCAAACTGCTTATCTCAAAGCTCACTACCCTGCTGAATTTATGGCGGCACTTATGACAGCCGATCAAGGTAATACAGACAGAATCGCAATTGAAGCGGCAGAATGTCGTGATATGGGGATTGAAGTTCTGCCACCTGATGTGAATGAAAGTCTTCAAGAGTTTGCTGTAATTTATGATAAAAGCGATAAAGATAAAAAACAACCTCGCATTAGATTTGGATTAAATGCTATCAAAAATGTAGGTAAACCGGTAGCAAAAGAAATAGTAGCCGAACGAAAAAGAAATGGAAGATATATAGATTTAACTGATGTGTGTACTCGTGTAAACTCAAAAGATCTAAATAAAAAATCTCTTGATGCTCTAGCTATGGTTGGAGCGTTAGACGATTTTGCGCCCAGAGATGATATCTTGGCAAGTATGCCAAATATTATAACTTTTATTAAGGAACTTCGATCTAGTACCAATTCAAAGCAAAGTTCCCTATTTGATAATATAGAACTATCACGTGCAGAAATCACACTTGAACATGTAGAAAGTTCAGGCAAAAAACAACATTTGGCATGGGAAAAGCAACTAATTGGATTATATATTTCAGATCATCCTTCAAACGAATATAGAGATTTCTTGGATTATATGTGCACCCCTTTAAATGAACTAGGAGAAGATAAAGCAAACAAAATAATAACGATTGGTGGTATAGTAATAGCAATTACAGTCATACTCACAAAAAAAGGTCAAAATATGGCATTTGTCACACTTGAAGATGGCAAAAGCACTACAGAATGTTTAATATTTCCAAATCTTTTTGAAGAAAAAAAAGAATTACTTATAGAAGGAATGCCTGTTGTAATGAAAGGAAATCTATCTGACAAAGATGATGATTTAAAATTTATAGCTGAAACCATAGAAGAAATAGACAAAGAACAAAACGAATATGCAAAACGTGTAATGAAAACACGAAAAAAATATGGACACACCAAAGAAGAATTAAAAAAACGACAAGAAGAAAAAAATAAATTACTCAATAAACAAAAACTTTTCATAACCCTACCCCAAAACGGCACTCATGAAATGATAAGCAAAATAAAAGAAATATTAGATAAATGTGAAACCGGCAACACATCAATTTTCCTAATTCACAATGATCAAAAAATGAAAACTTCTTACGAAATTGATTATAATTACAACTGTGACGGAGATATCGTAAAATTAGTAGGAGAAAAAAACATCTTTTTGAAAAAATAAAAACAATCGCCCAAAAAAAATCTATGAACATACCATGGTATGTTCAATGGTATGTTCATGGACAAATGAAAATATATTGATACTTTTTTATAAATATCTGTACTATACAGGATATCCACCTTATTCAACTTGTGAACAGCACATATCTATTATTTTGTCAAGGGTTTACACGTATCTATAGGTAATAAGTCAATACATTATAGGACACTTTTTCTTTTAAAAAAACACAATCAAAAAAATCAGTAAGCGGTTTGTAATAATCTTCAAGTATAAATGCAGGAAAGTTACAAATAGCATCAGCATTACA
>JALVPE010000092.1 GCA_027031945.1 Candidatus Moraniibacteriota bacterium | reverse complement strand
GAACTGTAGATAAAATTATATTATCCTTATTATTATTAAAGATAAATTTCTCTTGATTAACCCGTACATTTTTAACTATTTTGAACCAATAATCTGGCAACCAAGTACTTTTTACCCCGGAACATTCACCATTTGTTTCAAAAAAACAGTCTAATAAAAAGTTATTATCAAAAGTCACATTATTAATATATTTATTAATTTCAAATCTATCGAAAATATTATCACTTTGTTGTGACGACAGTACAATCTTATCAAACGGATACAAAATACCCTCACCAACATTTACACGAGATTTCTCAATATTCCAGCTCTCTGGACACTTCACCTCAAACCCTAACTCCTCATTTCGATAAGTTTTCCAATTTGATGTATCGATTTCATCAAAACTCAATTCCTCAATATTTTGTTCACTATCAGAAGCTACCACATTTGTATCTTCAACATTATTTGTAACAGTTTTTATTTCTTCTTTTTTGGTACTATTTTTTTCTTGTACATCACTTCTTTGCAAAAACCAAAAACTACCAGCTATTATTGCTAGCACAATTATTCCTAAAATTGTTATTGTCTTTTTATTCATAAAACTAAATTAAAATTTGTTAAAATTTTCTTTTGCCCATTATCTTAAATTGTATCCTACAATATATCATGACTTAACTATTGTCAATCAAAATTTTACTTATTAGATTGTGTTTATTGTAAAAAAAATCCAACATTCAAATGTCGAAGGTTGGACTTTTTATTCTTATTTACTGCTCGTAAAGACGTATTGCAATGCATTCCTACATTGTATTCTTATACTTTTATTTATAACCCTCCAATATCTAATTCGAAGTCTCGTGATATTTGTGGACCGCCTGCTGATATTATATCTACATTGAATGTAAAGTCTATTGTTTCTGTTGCACCTGCTGATCGTTGGTGTGTAAAGTACACTGCCAAATCATTGTTACTATCAAATGGTGACTGAGAGCTTGCATCTACTGGTGTACTTGGTGGAAATGGTGGGAATGCAAATTGTGCATTAATTGCATGTGTTGGGATTTCCAAAAAGTCTGTATCTGCATGTATAAATACACCACTATTTGACACTGCCTTATATGTCAAGAATGCTTGGGAACCGTTTAAGTTTGAATCTGACGTAATTACTTTTAACACACGATATCTCTCATCTTTACCACTTGTTGCTCCCACAACATTGATTGTTGGATTGTTTAATTGATCTTCTAACAGTGTTGGAATGTAATAATTCACATCTATTTTATTAATACGTGGTGAATATGCTTCATCTCCCGTACGCAAATACGCACGTACTTTTATACATTGATGATCACTAAATTCATCAGGCAAATCTGCTGATTTTTCATTTGTATAATATGTAACATAATTAATACTTGTATCTACCGATGTACTAATTATTGTTGGATATATTGTTTCCCATGTTGAATATGTTGCCCCGGCACAATTAGGCACTGCATCTGCATAAGAAGCTTGATATTGAACTTGCTCTACACTATTTTCTGAACTTCTGTCATTTATTATTTCTTCCCAACTAATACTCTTCCAAAATGTATGTTCTCCATATGTTTGTGCACTTGTATCTACCGTAAACTCTATAAATGCCTCTGGATTACTGCCTGCCCCAGCGCTATCAAATCCAGATTCATAATATAGACCTTGTTCATCCACGGTATCTATGTCTTCAACAATTGGCTCAATTTCAGAACGTTTCCTAACTTGTGGCCATGTTAACCAACTAGTTTCATCTGTAACAGAAGCATTTAAATGATGTTCATAATATGCATATACAGGCTCATCACAAATCATATAATATCCTGCTTGAAAATAAGCTCCATCTGATGTGTCAGCACCACCAATATGAATATTGTTTGGATATGGATTAACTTGCGCTCCACCAGTTTGTGGCGGAATGTTATTCATTGTTCCAGTACTATCAGTTGTAATTTCTGTACCAGTATCATCATAAACACGACATGTCACATTAGCATCTCTTGCAACAATTGCCATATACTGTGTAGGATTTGCTACTACATATTCACGAGAAAATTCTTTTTGTGACAAAAACGTTACAGCTTCACCTCCATCCGCATCTGCATAGCTAGATGCTCCAATTGGGACATCAGATACTATATGGTATCCAATTGTTGTGCCTTGTAAATTTCCATTTGATTCAGTATAACTAAAGTTATTTGAAGCGTTAAGAACAATATTTGATGATGTTCCATCACTTCTATAAAGTGTTATATTTGCATCACTACTTGCACCAAGTAAAAGTTCCCGTGAACCAATTCCGTAAAGTTCATACATACCAGAATCTTCTTCTAGAGCTAAATGTGTAGGATATAATATTTTTGAATCACTGGTATTATCCCGATGAAATCCTAGGATTGGCTTATCTGAAATAATTTTAAATACTCTATCATTTATTATATCTCTATAAACAGTTTGAACCGTACCAACTGGAACTGACACTGTTTGTAATGTTGTCCATCCACTACTATCACTTTGTTGTATCTGCACATTAGCATCTGCAAATGGTGCATAAAAACTAAATATATCATTAGCTCTATCAACTCTATAAACAAATTCTTTACCAGCATATGATAACGGAACTGCAGAGTCTGTTGTGTCACCACCAAAGCCAATATGTAGTGGACCTGTCACAGAATAAGAATCCGCTTGTATAATTCCTGCATTAAATGGTAATGTCACAATATCTCCTTCATCAACTACTTGTGTTACTGCTGTATCATTCACTTGATTTCCATCATCAAAAGAAATAATGGAAAGCGTTTCACTGACCGCTCGTTCATCTACTATATAATAATTAGTTTTTGGATTAGTTGTTTGAAATACCGCAAAATGATCTCCTGTTGTAGTAAATCCATTTAATAAAACTTGACTATCAACAGTAACACAAGTTAATTCCGGACTAATAGTATTATTATCTGTATCAAAATCCCCTCTATATTGAAAATATCGATTATCAATTACATTTGTTAGAGTCATATTCGGAAATCCCAAAGTCTTGTTTGACTCTTCCGTGTAATATGTTGAACTTGTACCATCTGGACCAATAAATGTTTCTCCACTACATGCATTATCATTACAACTTCGTACTTGAAATTTAAGACGATTTGCGCCTCTTCTGTAC
>JALVPE010000091.1 GCA_027031945.1 Candidatus Moraniibacteriota bacterium | reverse complement strand
TTCTATTTTTTTTTGCTCTTGTTTTGTTTGTTCCTCTTCTATCTGTTCTTTTGTTTTGTTTGCATTAGAGATTAAAATATCACCAAAATGACAGCTTTTGGAAAAATCACCATCTTTATTATCAAAGATTTTATTTGAGTGCATATTGACAGATTTTGACCAATAATCCTTAGTCTGTCCACCGCCACTAGGTGTTTTGCAATTTATGCCAAAACTTTTGTTTCCTGTAATTGTATTACCAATAATTTTAATATCTCCTAATTTATTTGCTTGTTTATAATATTGAATCGCTATCCCGCTTGCATCATTGTTTTTTATTTTATTATTTTCAATCACTAAATCTGATTTGCCAAGTATTACTTCTATACCACTTTCTCCATTATCATAGATTTCATTGCGACTTATTATGCCATCTACATTAGAACGAATGTCAATCCCTTCCTCACTGTTATTATATACTTTACATCCTGTAATTTTTACATTCTTACCACGCTGTAAATATAATCCTTTATGGTTTTTTGTGAAGACAACATCATTAACTTCCAGTTTTCCATTGCCCAACGTATTTATACCAATATGTGCATCTTCAATTTTTACATCTTTAACTTTAACATCAGCATTTTTCTCAACATTAATTCCATTTCCAGATACGGTAACATTTTCTAAAGACGAATTGTCTTTCATTGTAACTTTTCCTATTATAACAACATCATCTCGACTCTTACCTTCAATTTCCACACCCTTACCTAAAGTTATGGCTTCTTCATAAGTCCCTTCCTCAATTATAATGTTATGACAACCCTTGTCTAATGCTTTTGATATTTTCTTATAAGGATCTTTTTTACCACCATTTCCTCCATCATCAATGTCTTTATCCACATAACAAACGTCTTTTGCCACTACAAAAACCGGACTAAACAAAAATCCAGTCACTAAAACTCCCACAAAAAGAAATAACATATTATTTTTCATAATATTATTTATAATACTATAAGAAATAACTTTTGTATATAATGTCACCAATACTGCTTACTAATTCCTATTCTTGACGCTCAGCCTTAACCATTAAACGTTTTGCGTTTGTGCCTAACGGCCAACAAGTTGTAAGAGTTAATACTTGTGATTGACTGTTTGCAAAAATTCTAGAATCATCTGGTGCTACAATTTCTTTTAATGTAACAATATATTTATATTTAAATTCTTTGCCATTATTCATTTTTACTTTTGCAATTATTACATCTCCATTTTCTAAATCATTTAAGTTACGAAAAGCATAATTATAAGCACCCTTAGACCAGACATAGTTACTACTATGACCCGCAATATACATATTACCTCTTTGACCAGGCATTGCCGTATGTGGATAGTGTATCACCCCTTTATCCAAATCTTTTTGCAATAACTCTTCACTAGTATCTTTTGAAAGCACAACTGGTACATCCAAATTGATTTTTTCAATTGTAAGCGTAACTTTTGGACGAGCATCACCAGCTACAGTTGGTTCATATCCATTATGTACTTCTGTACCATCATTATAATTATCTCCATCTGTATCTGCTTTTTTCGGATTTGTACCATACATGAATTCATCATAAAGTCCCAAACCATCCTTATCACTATCATCATATTTATCAGATACCAAAGTTCCCAACATATCTTTTTCCCATTTATCCGGAATATCATTATTATTTGTATCCATAAGTCCTGGGCCACTTGGTGAATAACCATTGTTTACTTCTGTACCATCAGCGTATCCATCATTATCAGTATCTGCATTTGTAGGATCCGTATGATATTCATATTCTTGCACAAGCGTTAAGCCATCATGATCAATATCACTTTTTGCATCAATAAAATTCTCTAATTTAACATTATATTTTTCTAACCACTCATCTGGCACGCCAAAATCTTTAACACTATTTTCTGCATCAACCTTAGGCGAGGGAGCTAACAAAACTCCAACACGTCCAAAAACACCTGCAAAAAGCGAAAAGACTATCACAAATGTCACAAAAAACGCAATTGTCGGCATTACAAACTTCTTCATGTATAATAATCAATTATTTAATTTAACTGACTATTATAACACTTTTTACACATTTTGTCAATAGTGCATAAAAATAAAAAATGCGTAATTAGTTTTACTTAGCTACGCATCAATATATCTTATTCATCTAAAAATCTACTTGGTATCAGTATTCTGTTCATCTATCAAAAATGGTGATAATTCTGCATTTTGTACTGAGCTTGCTTCATTCTTATCTTCTTCATTTTTTTCTTGCTGTATTATTTCACCATTTAATGCAGCGTTCTTTGTGTCATCTAATTTTAATTTATTTCCGTGAAAAATTTTAGAAAATATTCCCATAATAGTATTGTTTTATATTTATAATATCCTATACTATAACACTTTTAGCTAATTTACAATAGTGGCGATAATAATCTAACGAGTGAATTACGAAATTTTGCCAATGTACTTACAGCTCTGTAATCTTTTATAGTAAACTCCTTACAAAGTAATAGGTCATTTTTATAATCTTTTTCCAATTGTTTTGTAATATCTTTATCATAAATCATCACATTGTTTTCATGAGATAAATGTAAACTTCGAATATCCATATTTGTTGTTCCAATAGAGCATATCTGACCATCAACACAAATAGTTTTTGCATGCATAAATCCTGCATTATAATGATAAATTTTGACACCTGCCAAAAGCAGTTCTTCAAAATATGTAAATGCAGCCCAATATGGAATTTTTTTATCCGGTACACCAGTAAGCATAATATGTACTTGAGTGCCAGAAAGAGCTATAACTTTTAGAGCTTCAAATAAATTTGTGTCTGGAATAAAATATGGTGACTGAATATATACATATTTTTTGGCAGCTAGGATTGTTAAAAAAAGCGACTGTTTAATTGGTTGCCAATATGAATCAGGTTCAGAAGAGATTATTTGCACTGGCACACCTTTGTTTTTATTCATAGTACAAATTGTAAAATACTTTTCACTAAACAAAGATTCTTTTCGTGCCTCCTCCCAGTTGGCCACAAATGATGCATGTAATAACAAAACAGACTCTCCTTCCAATCGCACATGTGTATCACGCCAGCTTTTATACGATTTTCCACCATTTATATATTCTTTGCCCATATTCATACCTCCTGTATATCCAATATTACCATCAATAATTACAATCTTTCTATGTAACAAATAATTTACAGTGGTGATACGCAATGGTGATAATGTATTAAAAAATGGTATTACTGTTATACCTGCTCTACGCATTTGTCTAAAATATCCCCTATGAAACAATGTCATCCAAAATGATCCTACTGGATCATAAATAATTCTTATCTCCACACCCTCAGTGGCTTTTTCTATTAAGATGTCTTTAATACGTCTTGTAAGTTCATCATCACGCCAAATAAAGTATTCCATATGAATAAATTTTTTTGCATTTTTAAGATCTCTTTCCAAAGACTCAAATTTTTTTGCACCATTTTGTAAAATTTTCACAGAATTATAAACAGTAAGAAGTGAATCTGAATTTTTTTGAGAAACGTGTAAAATTCTTCTGACATCATTAGTAACGATAATATTATCACGTATAATAGAGATATAATTACGCTGTTTTTTCTTAATCTGCTGTACAATTAAATTTCTTTTATATTGTAATTCTTTAATTTTATCTTTCTTGCGTGGATTAACAACCTTCCAATTACGCCCAAAAAATATATAAACAAAAAAGCCAATAATGGGAAATAGAATAAACACCAAAATCCATGCCAGTGTAGAACTAATATCACGATTTTCCATAATAATAAATATTACTACAACTGCAAGGTAAATATAAATTGCAAAAACAGCAAAAACCGAAATACTTTCTACTGTTGATAAAAGTGCATGCATACTTTAATTCAATACAAATCTTATATATCAATCATACATTATGAAATATAATTTGTACATTATCAAAAAATCAATTAGATGTGTTAATATTGCATAATTATCATTTATGTGTAACACTGAACAATTGTGTTATTTATGCTATTATAATTATTATATGAAGGAAAATTCTAGAAAATATGATGTCATTGTAATAGGAGGTGGTCCATCCGGTATGATGTGTGCAGGCCGTGCTGCAGAACTTGGAGCTAGAGTTTTGCTATTAGAAAAAAATGCATCTTTAGGCAACAAACTAATGCTTACTGGTGGTGGTAGATGTAATATTACAAATGCTAATTTTGATAATAATTCCTTTTTAGATAATTTTGGCAAAGCTAAAAAATATCTCTTCTCACCATTTTCACAATTCTCAGTTCAAGATACTTTTAATTTTTTTCAGAATCATAATTTACCTCTTGTTACAGAAGCCCGTAATCGAGTCTTTCCTAAAACACAAAGCTCACAGGATGTATTTAATACTCTTATCAAATACATGAAAAAAGGCAGAGTTACAATCAAAACACACACTCAAGTAACTTCTTTAAAATACAATGATAAAAAAGTACTATCACTCAATGATTCAAATCACAATAACTACAAAGCTGATAACTTCGTAATAGCAACTGGAGGACTTGCAGCTCCTGAAACTGGCGCTACTGGTGATGGACTTAATTTTTTAGAAAAAATGGGACATAAAGTCCATGCATCAAATCCAAATCTGGTACCACTAAAAACTGAAGTAAAATGGATTCATAATCTATCTGGTATAACATGGTCTTTTATGAAAATTCGCTTTGTACAAAATAACAAAACACAAATTCGCAAAACAGGAAAAATTCTTTTTACTCACTTTGGCATTTCCGGACCGCTTATCATAAACTCAGCTAACGAAGTTAAAAAATTACTCAAAAATGGTCCTGTTGAAGCAGTTATTGATTTATTTCCAGATACTGATGAAAAGGTTCTTGATAAAAAAATAATTAAACTATTGGATAAGCATTTTGATAAAAAAATGAAAAATGTTTTGCCCGAAGTGATATTTAAAAACATCGCACTTGAAATATTAAATCTACCTCATCTTAAATTAAGTGAAAAAGAAGCAAAATTTATTACAAAAGTAGAACGAAAAACGCTTGTGCATACAATCAAAAATCTTACTTTTCCTATTTCAGGAACATGTGGAATGGATAAAGCTATTGTGGCTGATGGCGGAATTGAACTTTCTGAAGTCAATTTTAAAAACATGACATCACGTAAATATTCAAATCTTTATCTGACAGGTGATATACTAAATATTAATAGGCCTTCCGGTGGTTTTTCTCTACAATTATGTTGGACAACAGGATTTGTTGCAGGCACTGATATCGGTAATAAATTATCTCACAAATAAACAATAAATATCAACATGAAAAAAACAAAGGAATATTTTAAAAAAACTCTACAATTGACATCTAAGACATTTTACAAAACCATAGAATTTCAACTTTTATTTAAATTCTTTTATGTTGGAATTGTTTTATTTTTAGGTAATTTATTTGTCAATACTATTTTAAATACTACAAGCACATTCACTACCAAAATACATTTTGATAAAACAATACAATATATTCATATTGCCTTTTTATTTGATTTCAAAGTTATCTTTATTTTTGTTTCATCAATTTTGATATTTACTTTCATATATTTAACCGAAAAAAATGGTGTAATTATCATTACATCAGAATACTACCGTAACAATTTTATTGGGTCTTTCAAAGCTCTTTTAATTTCTATACACAAGACACCTATTTTTATTTTAAGACGAATAAATGAAATTCGTTTTACTATATATACATTTATCGGACTTTACGTATGTTGGAAAATAATGACATTATTCACATTACCATCATGGTTTATGCCAACCTTTGCCACAATATTAATTATCTATGGAATTATTATTCTTTATCTTGTCCTTTTTCATTATACTTTTACTGCATATATTACTTGTCTTACATCCTCCGAAAATCCAACAAATTTTAATAACCAAATATCACATAAATCCTTACGTGAAAGATTTCATGTTATAATTATTTTCTATATAATTTTTATATGTGCAATACTGCTTTGGTCATTATTCTTTTATTACGCTACACAAGCATTACTTCACTTTTCCGCAACATATCCAACATCTATTTCTACGATTCTTCCGTTTTTTATTTCATTTACTATCATGAGTATATTGATCGTTCTTTCTTTATTTAAAACAATCAAAGTAAGCCTCATGACAGTTCTTTACTATCAAGAACGCAATAAACAAAATAAAGATATTATTATTATTAATAAACCAATAAAACAACCCCTCTTATCACAAAACGTCCATCTTGCATTTTTAGTTATTTTAATTATTACCATTCTTATAAGTAGTACCATCATAATATCATCTATCAAGTCAAAAACGATATACATTGTAAATAATGCAAATAGTTATATTGAACAAACAAAAAAAGAAGACGTTTTATTTAATACCATCCAATCCAAAAATATTAATATTTCAAAGTTTACTGAAAAAAAATCAACGATAAGCATAATTGAAGAAA
The DNA here is from genome assembly GCA_027031945.1 of Candidatus Moraniibacteriota bacterium. Classification (GTDB taxonomy): domain Bacteria; phylum Patescibacteriota; class Minisyncoccia; order Moranbacterales. Next base: position 3,012 of record JALVPE010000091.1, on the reverse strand, counting down.
TGATTCTTACATATTTAGCCTACATCGTTGATAAATAATTTGAACACATATTTTCAAACTAATTACATTTGTTTTTGCCTGCCAATTGTCCACATGCTCCATGAATATCATCACCTATGCTTTTGCGAATTGTACAAGCTATCCCCCCTCTTTTTACCTGTTCTTTAAATTTCTGGACGCTACCAGCAGTTGAAGGTGCGAAACCTTCGTCAATTGAATTATATTTTATCAAATTGACAATTATTAATTTTTTATCCCCTATTGATCTAAGATACTTTGTTAGTGCTACTGCATCCTCTTTGCTATCGTTTATTCCATCAAGCATTATATATTCTATAAATAATCTTCTTTTATTTTTTGATAAATAATATTGAAGTGATTTTTTAAGTTTCTCTAAATTATAAGCTTTATTTACCGGCATATATTTGTCTCGTTTTTCATCAAAAGCAAAATGAAGTGATACCGCCAAATTAATCTGTCCAAAAATATCCGCAAATTTTTCAATACCAGGAACTACACCGGAAGTCGACACAGACACTTTACGATTAGGAAAATTACATAGACTCTCATCAGTTAAAATTGTAATACTCTCTTTTACATTCTCCCAATTCATAAATGGTTCTCCCATGCCCATATATACAATATTTGTATATGTCCCTACTATATTATTCTCCCGCAAATATCCTCGCCAAAAAACAGCTTGTGACACTATTTCATCACTAGTCAAATCACGCCCAAGCCCCAGCTTGCCAGTAGCACAAAACTCACACGCCATTGCACAACCAACCTGTGACGAAATACATGCTGACCAAGTTTCTGGTTTTGGAGAAATAAGCACAGACTCAATTATATTTCCATCTTCCAATTCAAAAAGTGCTTTTATAGCTCTTCTATCCCTAGAAACCACAACCTCCCTTACGTTAAATGGATAGATGTTTAATTGTTCGTTTAAAACCGTGCGTAAATCTTTTGAAATAGTAGTGATATCATCAAAACTACTAATTCCATCATGAAAAACAGCTTTAGCTATTTGTTTAAATCTAAATGCCGGTTGTTCATTTTTTTCCAAGACTTTTTGTAATTTTTTGTAATCCACAATTTCATTTTTAACTAAATTTTATCATAACATATACACAACATGGAGTCCAATATATTAACTAATTTTTTGTGCATTTAACCGTATATAAAAATTGTCATTTTTGTGAAAGCAAAACTATAATACACTTCATATATATAATATTATTTATAATAAATTTTATAATATTTTATAATCACATCGAATACACCTAAGAATTCTTTTCAACTCATGGGTGTTGTTGCCCTTGCAAAAATAACAAAAAAGTAAAATTATGTTCCTAACAATAAAATATAAACTGTTTAAAATGTGTAATCTATTTTTTAATTATGAAAGCAAAGCATAATCTCATAATTGAAAATATAAAAAAACAGACCTACACTATATTAAAGTTAGGCCTGTTTATCGTTTCGTCAAATAAATCAATAACCGGTTATCCATAATTTTATAACTAATATAATTACCACCATACTTAAACATATAATGGAAAGTGCTATCCCAATAATCGTACACAACATTTTAAAATATTTTGTTTTGTACTGAGAACGAGATTGGCTCTTCGTCTTCCTTTTAGAATTATTTATTAGAAATAACCCCATCATAATCAACACACATTCCACTAATACGTAACATCCGATTACATCCCAACATACCTTTCCGGCAGTATTTGTTAAAAAACTTTTAATAAGAATAAATCCAATACTTACAATACCTACAAAAATTGTTCCTAAAATAAGAAATAATCCTGTTGCAAAAAATACTGGAATTTCAACATTCTCATACCTAAAAAACTTCATTCCTTTTTTCATGATTGTCTCCTATATATTTTGTAAGAAATAAAGTACTCATTTGTCTGTTAAAAAACTACCATAAAATACTTCAAAGAACAAACAATTACATATAATTATCCTGTCAAAAATACAAGTAACAAATTGAATCATGAAAAAATATTAAATCTATAATATTCTCTAATACATCAAAATATTATAATAATTTTTCATCATAATAATTAAATTAACTATTACTTTTAACTTCTTTTCCCAAAAGACAAATTTCTCCGCCGATAGGTTCGTTTGGAGTTGGAAGAATGATGCATTCATTCTTTTTTGCTACGTATTTTTTGCCATTATCAGTTGCAAAAATTTCTCCATCACTCAATAAATCAAAATTTTTATATTCCTTATTAAATATAAAATCTTTTGTTTTTCTTATAATAGCTTTATGCACACAAATGTATCTTTTCTTTTTTGTTACGTTCAACTCATTCCCTTCAATGCATCCGAAATATTTCAAAAAAACATCCACGGCTAAATCTGCACGACGTAACGACTCTTCTAATTTGTGGTGTGGTCCACATTCTAAACAAATTCCAATTTTACCTTGATTGTGCATATAGTCATCCGTACCACCAGGTTCCACGTTACCCCAACCAAACGAAATTACATTCACATCAAACTGTTTTACTATATCAAATCCAGTTTTTTCAGAAATTGCAAATGCCTCACCTTTTGAATTTGTAAAACTATGTAAATCCAAAAGTGCATCACATTTATCTAAGATCTGCATCAATTCAATAGCTCTTTTATCTTCATAAGTATTTCCTTTATTGCCGGATATGAAACATCTATTTAAATTTTTCTTGCCACAACGCACACCTTTTTTTATTGCTGGTATATTCCCATAAGCAAGATATACTGTTCCAGCGTCAATTTCTAACTCCCCACGCAATTTATTAATCATCTCTACACCAACACGTTCGTTTCCATGTATCCCACCAAATATGGCAATCGTCTTTCCTTGTTTTTTCCCTTTTTTGATAAATACTTGTTCACTTATTTCATTTTTCATAATCTTAATTTTAACTATTTAATATATTAAAAAATCTTCTTTAAACTTTTCTTCTAGTGCAATACTTATATTATCTCCATATTCTGTTT
>JALVPE010000090.1 GCA_027031945.1 Candidatus Moraniibacteriota bacterium | reverse complement strand
TAAAAATAGTGTAAATAATCCAAAGTGAGATGTCCACGCTAAATGGTCAAATAATGATATAAAAAGCATGCCTGCAAATAAAGTAATAAATGTAAACTGTACAAGGGTTACATTTTTTTTATTTTTTTATAATGTATAAAAAATAGTAATTTTAAATGTTATAAATAAACCAAATCCAATAAGTCCAATTTCAGATGTAATTAGTAAATAAATATTGTGTACGGGTTGATATTGCCACAGAGGTCTTTTGATTTGGGATTCTTTTTTGAGTGTATTAGTGTAATTACCAATTCCAGTTCCGTTAAATAGATGGGAAGATATTAATAATTTTGATTGGGATAAATAAAGAGTTCTGTCGGATATAGAATTATGTGCAAGCGTGGTGTCTTGCAACACTCTATTGAAAAATAAATTGTGAGATAAACTGACAATTAATAATATAGTAGCGGTAATTAGTAAGAGAGGTGCTGTTATTTGTCGTATGTTATATTTTTTGTTTTTATATAATATATAAATGATAAAAGCAAAAATGCAAAAGAAACTAGTTAACCACATTGTACGTGAAAATGTGTATAAAATATTAGCAGTAATCACGCTAATTGCTATAAGAATAAGTGTTTTAGATAGTATTTTATCTCTATTTTTAATAAAAAGAAAGATGCCTAATAAGAGAGCACATAATAAAACAGTGCCAAAAATATTTGGATGAGGTGTCCCGCCGTATGCTCGTAGCCATCTTTCCCCAGATATATGCACAATTGCATTGCCACCACTGAACACATCATGATATTGTAATCCTAAAAATTTTTGAGCAAAAGATTGTTGTGTTATGAATTGATATAATCCAATGAGAGATTGTATAGATACACTGATAAAAAAAACTATGCTAACATTGTAAATTTGAAACGGAATTATTTGTACAAGAAAAAACAAATCAAGAGCCATAGAAAGTTTAATTGCAAAATAAAACGCCAACATTTTATCATCAGCCCAGATAATTGATACAAAACCCCATAGTGATAGCAATAATCCAACTAGTAAAAAACGAAATCTTTTGAAAATGTATGTTAAAATAAGTTCTTTATATAAATAAATGCTAAGTAAAATCCACAAAGCAACAATGATGTCGCTTATGTAAATTCCAATTGTTCCATATTGCCATTTCTCGGTGCCATAAAAAACTTCACGTACAATATAGATTATATGCCACGGTAAAAAGAATATGAAAGTGTATAGAAGATATTTATATAAAGAATATGCAATAGTTTTCATGGCTTTGGAAATTGATATACAGATAATAAAAATATTTAGTAATTTTTTGTATTATTAGGTGTGGCTTGAAAGATTCTAAATTAGCAGAATTTTAAATTAAATTTTATGAATTTTACGGATATTCTTTAATATTTTGTAGCAATCATATAATAACGATTAAATAATATTCCATTATACTTATTCATAGCAATATTGAGAAGTCTATCCTTTAATGACCCTCCATATAATGGATAAAATGTTACAGTAAAATTACAATTGTTAAAATAATTTGTCCATTCATTTTTTGTATAAATATTTTCAATATCGCCATTTTTAATTTGTTTTAGGCCAAATGTTTTTTTACGAAAGTTTTTTAGTATGGGAAGTGAAGGTAATATTGGTTCGCGAATTGCAATTATTTGTCCAGATTTTTTTAACTTACGATGCAATTCTTGAAGTAATAATTCAAGTGTATTTGTATAATGAAGCGCGGCATCAACAAAAATAATGTCTATACTGTTATTTTGTACAAAGTTTAGCTTATGAAAATCTGTGTTATAAAAAGTTAATTTAGTTTTTATTGCATTTAAATTTGGTACAAAATATTTTTGTGCAAGATCTATCCTGCGTAGATCATTTTCTATTATTAGTATGCTATCCACGTTATCGTTTTTAGATACACAAGCAGATAACCATGCACTACCTGCACCAATCTCAATTATTTTTGATTTTGGTTTTATGTGGTGAGATATTTGATGATAGAGGGGAATACGTTCCTTTTGTATGATATTTAACCACTTAGATAGTGATTTTTCTGTTTCGTTATATTGTGAATAATTAATCATCCCTTTTGGCATATCAAAATTTGTGATAGTTTAAAAAAATATAATACAGATAATATTGTTTTTAATCCGTGTAAAATTTTGTTTTGTCTTGTTCATACCTATTCATAATTTTTAGTAGACAATTACTGGTGTGCCAATTTCTGCCCAATTATATATTTTTTCTGCAGGTCCAACACCTAAGCGTACACAGCCATGAGATACTTTAATACCCAAGTGATTTTGTCCTTCTTTATAACCACTTGGCCATTCCGGCAATTCATGAATTCCATATTTGCCACTTGGCGTTATAGCCATCCAATATGGCATATATAGTCCATATTTTTTGGACCATGGACGAGGATGCTTATTATATATTTTATGAGTTCCTTTCGGTGTATCCATTCCAGGTCTTCCAGAAGATATAAGAAAGGCTCCTTTGTTGATTCCATTTTCAAATATTGTCATAATTTGAGTTTCTAAATTTATGTCAATATATTTTCCCTCGGTAATTCTTGGAGTTGTAAACTTTTTAGCTTCTTCTAATCTATCTTGTAAATTTTCAGCCCATGTTTTTGGTTTTGGAGGGAGTGTTGTAAATGTGCTCGTATGTATAGGGACATAATTGTCATCAGCTGTATTGTCTGCCTTTGCATAAAGTGTAAGAGTGTAAGTCGTATCGGCTTTTAGCGGTTCTTTAGGTAGAAGCTTGAACTGTGTCTTTTGGGCATTATTTTGATATGTTACTGGCACAGGTGGCTTAAGATTAAAATCTATATAAAAACCTTTTGTTGATTTGTTAAATTGAATCACAATAGGATCTTCGATGTCTAATCGTACATCTTTTGCGCCAGAATGTGGGGTTACATCGATTACACGAGGATAATCTGTTACTGTAAAATTGAATGAAGCACTACTTATTTGTGTAAAATTTTTGGCACGTCCGTTAGGGATATCCAGTGTATATTTTGTGCCAATATTCCATCCATGAGTTGGAATAATGGTGATTTTAGTATTATCATCATTAAGAATTGCTTTCATGGGTGTGCGTGGGGAAAGAGAAATATTTTTTTGATAGTAAGATTTTTCTATAGGTTTATCAAAAGTAATTGTAAATGTTTCTGTTGGCAAAATCTCAGAACCATTTTTGTCTGCCGTAGGTATAGAAATAAATGAGGGAGAAAATGCATAAATATAGACACCCGTCAATAATGTTGGAATAAGAAGAAATATTAAAAAGAAAAACTTTTTTATTTTTTGCATTTATTTGTATGAATTATTTATATTTCTTGAATTACAAATGATATTATTCTCGTGCTAGCACAAGACAGTAAACGGTTTTTGCTCCAGCTGTTTTAAGTGCCTTAGCACATTCTTTCAAAGTTGCACCCGTAGTCATTACATCATCAATCAATAGAATATTTTTGTCAATAACTTGTGATTTGTTTTTTACAATAAAAGCGTTATTCAAGTTTTTTTGACGTTTATTTTTATTTTTCATTTTTACTTGAGGCACAGTATAACGCACACGTATTAGTATATCAGTAATTACAGAAATTTGTAAGTCAAGTTTTTTTGCTAACTCACTTGCCTGATTAAATCCTCGCCAACGATATCTGCGTTTATGAAGTGGTACCGGTATAATAATGTCTGGAGTTGCCAATGTCGAGTTTTGAATGGATTGAGCTAATAGCAAAGCAAGTGGTTCTGAAAGATTTTTTACAAAATGGTATTTGTAATAATGGATTGTTTTTTTGAGTAATTTATCATGATAATATGAAGCAACGAACACACCATCAAATGATTTTTTTGTTGTTTCGTGACATTGAGGACATACCACTCCGTTGAGCGTTACATGTTTTTTACATACCGGGCAATGTTGATCTGTGAGAATGGGTAAGGTGCTATGACAATTTACACAAATCCATTCATCAAATTTTCCACAGCCTAGACAGCGAATAGGAAATAGTCCATCAAGGATAACTTGTTGAATTGTAGACAAAATGAGTTTTGTTCTATGTAAGAATGATGTTGTCATCGACATAATCAATTTTCAAGGTTGTTTTATCTGGGTGTGTAATAATATGATGCGCGATTTTTCCTTCAATATGTTCTTGAATAAATTGACGTACATCACGAGCTCCATTCTTTTTAGTTACCACACTATCTACAATATGTGTTATGAGATGCTTTGTAAATGTTAGTGTGATATTTTTTGCATCGAGTCGCTTTTTTAATTTATTTAGTTCTATTTGTGTAATTTTTTTAAGATCAGTTTTAGTCAATTGGTTAAATATAACAACATGATCTAAACGAGATAATAATTCTGCTGAGAGAATTTCTTTGGATGCAGTATTAATTTTTTTTGCATATGTTTTTGCAGTTTCTGATACATTGTTGAAACCTAAATTTTTGATATTACTTGTTTCAGAACTACCTATGTTTGATGTAAGTATAATAATTGTATTTTTGAAATTAATTATTCTGCCACTTGCATCAGTTAATGTTCCATCTTCAAGAATTTGGAGGAGAATATTAAATATATCAGGATGAGCTTTTTCTATTTCATCAAATAATACAACACTATGAGGATTACGACGAATTTTTTCTGTAAATATGCCACCCTCACCATAACCTACGTAACCGGCTGGCGCACCAAGTAGTTTGGACGCTTGATGACGTTCCATGAATTCGCTCATATCGACACGAATTAAAGCTTCGGGATTACTATATAATTCTTCGGCAAGCAATTTTGCTGTAAGAGTTTTTCCTGTTCCGGTTGTGCCTAAAAATAGAAATGAGCCATTTGGACGATTTTCATTACAAATTCCACTCGCACTACGCAAGAGTGTATCGGTAATTTTTGAAATTGCCGTATCTTGACCTATTATTTGGTGGTTAAGTTTTTTTGATATCTCTGATAGAGTTTTGGTTGCTGTTTGAAGAATTTTTTCTTTTGGAATATTTGATTGGAGTGCAACCGTTTCTGCCACATCTGAACGTGTCATAGATGATTTATTTTGTTTTATTTGTTTTTGCATCTTATTTTGCAATGCATTAATTTCGCATTTAAGTGCATCCTCTGTTTCTTTTAGTTGAGATGCCTCTAAGTATTGTTCACTATGTATCAATGTTGATTTTTGAGCAATAACTTCTTCCAAATCATTTTCAAGAGAAATAATTTCTTTTTGTAAATTGTTTTTTTCGTGTTTATTACATAAACGTGCAGCTGTTTCATCAAGTACATCAAGTGCTTTATCAGGGAAAAATTGTTCGGGTAAATATCGTGCACTATATTCTATAATGGCATCCAGAGCATCTTTTGGTATTATAATATTATGATGTGTTTCAAATGTTTTTTTTACGCCACTGAGTATTTTACGTGTGTCATCTGGAGAAGGTTCGTTTAATATTACTTTTTGAAAACGTCGTTCAAGTGCAGGGTCTTTTTCAATATGTTTTTTATATTCTCCTAATGTTGTTGCGCCGATGATGCGCACACTTCCTCTGGCGAGTGCCGGTTTGAGTATGTTTGCAGCATCTAGACTACCGCCCGTATTGCCGGTTCCTATGATTGTATGAATTTCATCTATGAACAAAATAATATTTGGATTTTCTTCTACTTCTGTAATTATATTTTTGAGACGTTGTTCAAATTCACCTCTAAAACTTGTTCCGGCAACAAGTGAAGTGAGGCTTAATGTAATAATTTCCTTATTATATAAATAATATGGTGCGTCCTGGCTTTTGGCAATATGTGCAATATGTTCAACAATTGCAGTTTTACCAACTCCGGGCTCACCGATAATTATGGGATTGTTTTTATTTTTACGTCCCAAGATTGTTATAATTCGTTCAATATTTGCCTTACCTCCAATGAAGGGCTCTTTGATTTGTTTTGATATATTTGTACAAAATTGATCTAATTGAGAGTCTAATGTTGTTTCATTACCCATTAGTGCGGAAAGGTTTTCTATACCAAATAGTCCAGGATGGGCATTTGGCATTTGAGGTGGTGTATTTGGTTGTGCTTTTTGTTTTTTTGGATTTGCGGATGCTAAGATTTTTTGGATAGTTGCATTTTGTGTATTTAATAGTGCATAAACTAAATGTTCCGTACCAACATAGTTATATCCAAACTCAGCAGCTAAAGCATGAGCATTTGTAATAATTTTTTTAACTTCATTAGATAATTTAAGCTTACTAGAAATTTTATTTTTGGTTGTTTTATTATTAATAATATATGTTTCAAATATTTTTTTGGAAAGTCCGATATTTTTAAGAATAGTCATGCCAACACTGCCACGTTCTAGAAAGATACCATAGAGTAGATGTTCTGGTGTGATTGCATCAGAGTTATTAGTGCTAGCGATTTTTTCAGCATGTATCATACTTTTACGAGCATGTAGGGTTAATTTTGTTGCAGTTGATTTTTTTTGGGACATAGAATAAATTATTTTTAATAGAGGTAAGTACTCTATTATGTGCATATTTTTGACAAATGTCAATATTTTTAGTTTTAAAGAATTATCAAACTTATTAAATAAAATGTAAAAATATTAATAGGAGATATTTTGTGTGGAATAAGTATAATAAGGAAAATTATACATTAAAAAATATGGAACTATCATTACTTCTTTTTCATAATCAAAACAGAATAAAAGTATGTTACATTATTTTTAAATTTTATACTTTCTGATAGATTTAGATGATATAGAATTAGTTTAAAAACAAGATTAAATCTTGTGCTCCTTTTTTACGTTTAGTGCGTGATTATTTTGTTTGTTATATTGGAATACTTTTTGGATATCAGATTTTGATTTTGTTTAAGGATTTTTGAAGTCTATGGGTTTGCGATTTTAAGAATTTGCTTATAACTCTTATTTTTTTGTATCTGTAAGGATAATAGAGAGTATAGTAGCTCATATGTAGTTTAGTTGATATTTATTAATGGATAAAGTATTATTAACTATATGGTTGTGTGGAGTTATTTATTTGTATTGGATATTGATTAAAAAGGGATAAAATATATGAATCAAGTCTTGAGTTTAATTAGAAAAACAATTTTGAATATTTTATTCAAAACAAATCAATTTGGATATTATTTTAATATAGATGATAATATTAACAGCATCCTTTTAAATAAGAAATTAGTTTTTATATATACTATATGCATTGGATTGTTCTTTGTTAATAATATTGTTTTGGCAGCTCCAATTATTTTTCCTGGCACTATGGATGGAATATTATCTCCCAATACATCATCGGTGGTTATATCTATTACTACTAACGAAAATGCCACATGTAAATATGGAGATGATAGAATTACTGGCGTAGATTATAATTTATTACCATATACATTTACAAATACTGGAGGCACTAGTCATTCCACAGTAATATCTGGTTTAACTAATGGTAATTCTTATTTCCGGTCTATTAGATGTTCTGGATCTACCGGAGTTAATAATGAAGATTATGTTGTTTTTTGGTATGTTTCTCCGACAATGAGCCCACGTATCGATGTAAATAATTCTGAAAATCTAAATACTTTTGACGCAAGTCTAGTGCTTCGTTATTCTCTAGGTTTTGATTTAAGTGGGACGGGGTGGATTGATGCAGTGACAACAGGAGACGCTAATTGCAATGGAAATGTCAATACTTTTGATGCGAATTTGTTATTTAGGAAATCACTTGGATTGAATATGGATGGAACTGGTTGGGGTGGCGATTACACCAGTCCAGATTGTAGTGTAATTGATTATACTGCAATTTTACAGCAAATAATAGATGCTATGCCTGCAAACAGTACCTTACTTCTTCCTGATGGAGAATATTGGATAGATGCTGTACATAAAGCCGGATTGAAGTTGAAAAGTAATTTTACTTTACAATTATCTAATAATGCTATTTTAAAAGCTTTACCAAATAATGCTGGGGGGTATAATGTTGTTAGTATTAACGGTACAGATTCTACAACTATTAGAGGTGGAAAAATTATGGGGGAACGAAATCAGCACGTGGGAACTAGTGGTGAGTGGGGGAAGGGGATTTTAATCTATTCGGCCACAAATGCAACAATAGATAGTACGGAAATAACAGATTCTTGGGGTGATGGAATTTATATATCCGATGAACCCGGCGCAAGAACTAATGGAGTACATTTAATCAATGTAGAATCTACAAATAATAGACGACAAGGGTTATCTGTAATATCAGGAAGTAATATAACAATAACAAATGGTAATTATAGTTATACTCATGGCACGGCACCTTCTGCAGGCATTGATCTTGAACCGGATGGTACAGATGATGTAATTAGTCATGTAACTATTAATGGAACAATTTTATCTCATAATGAAGGGCAAGGATTATTGCTTTATACCACTCACGGTGGGATAATTTCTGATATAAATGTTAGTAACGCAACCGTTGCGGATAATGCTGATGACGGTATCTATATGTTTACTGCCAATACTGTTTCTTTACAAAATAATACAGTAACTAATAATGGCTCTAATAAACAATGGAGAGCTGGTATCAAAATGGAAACAGGTTCTAATATAATAGTTGATAATAATCATATCACTGACAATGTAAATGGTCGGAGAGGTGTGGTTGTCTCTACAGATAGTACTTCGGTAAATATTACTAATAATAATATTTGTGTCCCTTATAATACGGACGCTATTGTAGACTTAAGTGGTAGTGCAACAATGTCCAATAATAGTAATTGTGGCACATCGTTATAGTTTATAAAGTGGAGAATTTTATTGGAGTTGTGTTTTTGTGGCATAATAAAAAAATAAATAATAAATTACAAAGTAATGAATAAAACTAAAAATAAAGTAAAAAAATTCTTTAAAAATTAGAAATATACTCTGAGTAAGGGTAACAGTTCTGAAACTAAAGATTATGAGAGTGTAGAGAAAGTATTGGGTCTTAGCGTGTATTTTTCCTTATGTTTCATGTGAAATAAGTGCTAATAAAAGCTTAAAATAAACTACTTAGGAATTCTTTCCGACAGGACTGACAAAAAAAGGATATTTAAAGTAGAATGATTGATTAATAATTGTCCTTGCAAAAGTTAAATTAGAAACACATGTCGAAGTGTTTTATGAAGAGATAGGGATTGATATTTATGAGAATATTGCGATTAATATTTGAATGTAGGCGATTAGAACTTGTCAATAAAATGAAAAGTGGGAGATTGATATATTTAAATAGTTTAAAATAAAAAAATGCAAAAAAATATAAGAGTTATCACCATTATTAATATAGTTTTGATGGTAATGTTTATTTTTACAAATAATGTGGCTATATTCCGATGGAGGTATTTGGGTTACTCCAGCTAATAAAAGTCAAGCAACTAGTCAAATTTTATGTTAAATATATGTAGACATCGGACAAAGCATTAGTAAGATACAGGTAAAGGTTTTGATAAGGGTTTGGACACAGCCAATTATATGATGATGTCTAATTCTGATGACATTGACAAGGGTCATTTTAGGTTTGCCGGAATTACCGCTAGTGGATATGTAAATGGAAAAGATAAACATTTGATTGTTATTCATGCCAAGGCAATCAAGGCGGGTAATACAAAAGATTTATCGTTAAGGGT
>JALVPE010000089.1 GCA_027031945.1 Candidatus Moraniibacteriota bacterium | reverse complement strand
AAATTCCTTTATTATTATCTTATAGATAATCCTATTATGTATTCTACTAGCTACTCAAATTTTAAAAATTTTACTGGACAAAAAATGATATTCATGTTATAATTCGTAGTTCGTAAATTAACAAAAAAATATATTATAACATAATTAATGGAGGTATCAATGAAGGCATTTCTGTTTTTGGATTTTTTATTATTGAAGCAATTTCAAAAATTTTCTGTTTGGTTTCAAAAACTGACAGGAATTACTTGTTTCCAGCTTGCAAAGTTTTTTGCAAAAATTAGTTTTATTTTTGCAACTTTAAGTTACATTTGTGGATTTTTTATTAATAAACCATTGTTTATTTTAGTATTGAATTCCATATGCTGGTTGTGGTGGAGTTTTGGTTTTTGGAGGTTTTCAATTTTTTGTGAAGTTTTGGATGAGAAATACTCTAGTAATAATTCTAATTTTGGTAATGATTTGATGTTACATCCTTCTTTTGTAGGATTTAGGGTTCTTTTGCTATTTTTTGTAGTTCTTTATACAGGATTATTTTTAGCAATGGTTTTTTCTAATACTTATCTTTTAGATGAACTCTTATTTTATGTAGGAGTAACAGCAGCTTTGTTTTGTGCATATTTTGTAGTATGCACACCTCTTGCCACCAAGTCAAAGTAAAGTCAAAACATGGCTAAAAAAGGCAAAAGAAAAAGTGCAAGAAGCACTCTTGCCGGAACCCGAGACGTGTCCAACATCCTGTTAAATGACACATTGATAAATATATCATTTATAAGCTAGCATATTACATACACATTTTATTTATTTCTCAGTAGTACAGTGCTGAGAAAAAATTAACATTGGGAGAAGAAATATGAACGCACAAGAAGAAAGAAAAGGTTGGGTTAACGTTTATTATCATCGGATTTGTCATAACAGTTGCTGTACTAATGATACTTGTAGGCAAATTTGTTGTGACTCATCCGATTGTGTCAACAGTCGGAGTGGGTAGTTTATTTCTCATTATACTAGGGAATAGTATAATGAAAAAAGCAAAAAACACTTAAAATTTTTGATAATTATTCCATCAACCGCATTAATTGTGGTTGGTGGATTTTTTATTTTTTTAGATTAAAATATATGTCTGATTTCCAATATTCTTTATAATTCCATCAATTTCCATCATGGTTAATTCGCTTGAGATTGTTGATGTATCTAATTTTGTTTGTTTTGAAATTATGTTTATTTGTACACCTTCTGGGTGTTTTTTTATTATTTTGTATAGAATTTTTTGATTACCTGTTAGTGTAGTGGACAGACATGCCTGTCCACTACTTTTTTGACTGCTATTTAAAACATTCTTAAAAATATTCAAAATATCATCAGCACAAAGTAAGGGCGTTGCATTTTTGTCGCGGATTAACATATTCGGACCTGCTGAGTTGGTTGCAAATATTGAACCAGGCAAGGCAAAGAGTTTTTTGCCAAATTTATAAGCATGAGATGCTGTGATGAGTGTACCTGATTTTTGAGTTGCTTCTATAATCACTGTTGCATCGGAGAGTCCTGCCATTATGCGATTGCGAGCGGGGAAGGTGCCATGATTTGGTTGTGAACTTATCGGATATTCTGAGATAATCGCACCACCATTGTTAAGGATTTGCTTAGCAAGATTTATATGTGAGCGTGGAGTGATAGTTGCATCATCTATGCCACCACCTAGGACCGCGATAGTTTTGCCGTTACTCTCGAGTGCTTGGCGATGTGCCTGTGCGTCAGTTCCCAGTGCTAATCCTGAAACTATTGTGATACCAGAGCGTGTTACATCACTTATGATTGAAGAAACTGCATGTTTGCCATAATCACTAATTTTGCGAGAGCCCACAACTGCAATTGATGGGGATTTGAGAGTATCTAAATTTCCACGTACGTATAATAAAAATGGAGGGGAAGCGATAGTTTTTAAATTTTTGGGAAAATATTTGTTTTGTATGGTTATGATTTGAATATTAGAATTTTGTAGTTTTTGGAATTCCGTAATAGGATTTATTTTTTCTCTTTGATATATTATATTTTGAATAAGTTTTTGGGATAATCCAGTGTTAGCAAGATCTTCGGGTGTTGATTTCCAAGCATGTTCAAAAGTATCAAAATGCTCAGCAATAAAATAAAGTTTCTTTGGTCCGATACCAGAAATAAGATTAAAAGCGTTTATGTAAATGTGGTCATTATTTTTTGTTGACATAAATTGGTATTTTTGCTATAGTTCTATATCACACATTCAGATTAGTATATAATTACAATTCCGTCCACAGCACAGATATATCAGGTTCTCTCCTCCTTACCTATATGTCATTAATGTGGTTTGGGTTTCATATTATGAGATTCATTTTCTGTGGATGGAATTGTAATTATATATTTGAGTTGTTTAACAAAAATATGAGGTAATCGGAGGATGAGAATTGCAATATTTATAGATGGAGCAAATAAATTTGGGTTTGAAAAAGATGCTAGAATGAAAATTGACTTAGATAAATTAGATTCTTTTATATTGAATAAATATAGAAATTTTTCTCCACAGATAAAAATTAAGAAATTTTTTACTCCGGTAAAAAATAGTTGGCAAAGTAATTCGTACCTTTTAAAACTTCATAGTTTACATTATGAAATTATTACTCAAACTATGAAAAGCATACGAACAAATAATTTAGATTTTGAGGGTAATCCTATATTTCATAAAAAATGTGATATGGATGCCCGCATTGGATTTGAAATTGGCACAAATTGGAAACAATTTGATACACTAGTTTTTATATGTGGAGATAGTGATTTTGCCAATATTATGGAAATCTTAGTTAAGAAAAAAAAGAAGATTTTTATAATAGCTTCACGCAATTCAATTGCAAAGGAGCTAATTGATCTAGCAGTCAAATATGACAATATGGATGTCATAAATTTTGAAACTGAGGAAAAAATCATATATAGAAATAAGTACGATTGAGTCTATTACATTGTAATATCATGTAATAGACTTTTTATTTTGTAGATTTTTAAAATCGGACTTTATAAAATGTTCAAATGTATTTTGTAGTAGCCTGTGCTCGTTTTTTGAGAAATTTTGTAAGACAAATTTATTACCGGTTATTTCCCCTCGTTCTTTGCGACCCCCCGTTTTTTCCACTCCGATACGCAAACGTGTGAAATTTTGTGTACCCAGCAAATCAATTATGTGTTGCACCCCATTATGTCCTGCAGATGAAGAGTTATGCGATATTTTGTAAGTACCGATTTCAATGTCAAGATCATCAGCTATTACAATAATATCTTGTGGTGTCATCTTGAAAAAATCAATAATAGCACGAACACTATGTCCAGAACAATTCATAAATGTTTGAGGTTTTGCTAATAAGTATTTTGTATTTTCGATACAGCCTTCTGTAGTATCAGCATTGAATTTTTTACTGTAAGAAAATTCTGGCAATCTATATTGTTGTTGTAAAAAATCTAAAAATAAAAATCCAGCATTATGTCTGCTATTTATGTACTTTTTTCCCGGATTTCCAAGTCCTATTATTAGTTTCATATAGTATATTTTGTCATACCCGCGAGGCCTGTCTGTCCGGTAGGCATGGCGGGAACCTAGTTATTACAATTAAAACTTTGTGTTATTGTCCCAGATCCCCGCTTACGCGGGGAAGACAATGTCACAGGCATTGTCATTTGTCCATAGTTTTCGCATTCTCTTCTTCTAATTCTTGTTGTGAAATTTCTGTATAAGTATATGCTTTTACAATATCACTTCCTAGCAAAATTACAAAATCAGTATCTTTGTATTTTTGTAAAGATGAATTAGAAGATGTCTCAAGTGTGGAAGGTAGCTTTTTTATCAATTCATCCAAGGAAAAAGGTTTGTTACCGAGAGTGTTGTCTATAACAAGAGTTTTTGTTTGTGGTTGTACCAATTTGTCTTGTTGGATTGATACATCTTCAAACCCAAGAGCATATAGAGTTTTTTGTATTTTAGAAGATAAATTTTTGGTCTGAGTTATGTTTATTATAATTATGCTTGAAGATTCATTTTTAATTTCTTCTTTGCGTTGTTGTATTTTGTTAAGATTGAATATGTTATTTGCCAATTCTTGAATTTCTTTGTATGAGCCGGAACGAGGTACAAGTCCTGATATGCCACCATGCTCATTATAATATCGTGCCGATATGAGTAGACTGCCAGGTTTCCATGCATCTAGTACAACATTTGTAATGTTTTGAGTATCTACTTTTTTTACAAGTGATATGAAAGGTTCTATTTCATCTGGAGTAATATTTGTGTGAACATGTTCGCCCAAAATATCTAGTAATTCCGATATGCGCAAAGGATTGACTATCGTGCCAAGTGAAAATGCTTTATTTTTTGCAGCTTGCATAACTTGTTGTTGTCTTTTTGCTCGTCCAAAATCTCCCTCAATGTCGTCATGTCTAGTGCGTGCATACTTCAGTGCTGTAGCACCATCAAATTTTTGCAAACCAGGCCACACTTCAAAAGTTTCATAGCTGTAGCCGGGACCCGGATATCTTTCATCTTTGATGTGTCTAGGCACATCTATATTTATACCACCTAATGTATTTATGATTTTTTCAAATCCCTCAAAATCCAAAACAAAATAATAATGGATATCCTGATTAGTAATTTCTTCAATGGATTCAATGATATATTTTGCTCCTTCATTATTTCTAAGTCCGGTCTGATAGCGTGAATTAATTTTTGAATAAAAAGAACCATTGCTTATGAGAAAATCACGAGGCACAGAAAAAAGTCCCAGTTTATAATTTTGAGTATCAATGCTGGCTATCATTATAGTATCAGTCAAGTCTTTGCCTTTTTTGTGTGTATTTGCTCTACCAAGTAGTAGGATATTTATCCTACCTTCATCAAAGCCTTTGAGTGATTTGTATGATTGTGATTTAGTGAGATTAGAAATGCTTTTGACAAAGGAATGTTTCTCATCACCATCTGTCATTTGATTGATAGCGCTGTTTGTTTGAAAAACAAAAAAACCTAAAGCAAAAAGAATTGCAAAAATAAAAACAAAAACTGAAAACCAGAAAAATTTCTTTTTAGTAGATTTGGAGAACTTTTTGTGAGGCTTTTGTTGTATTTTTGCTCCACGTAAATATTTATTATTTGCAAAATCTTCTGAACTATCTTGTGATTTTTGAGTAAAATCCGGACTGTTGAATTCTTCCTGAGTATTTTGGTCATAATTATCAAAATTTTCTGGTTCCCAATACTTCTCAACATCATTGTTGGCAGTTGAGTGTTCTGTAAATGTAGACGCATTATCATTTTCAAGAAATTCAGTGCTTTCTGGTGTAGAGCGTCTTCGTGGAACTCTGTACTCTCTAGTACTGGGTGTAGATTTTGGAGTAGTTCTAGTTTTCTTTTGTTTTCGTATAATATCCATAAGTGATATTATAGCACGTGACTTTTTGTAATTATAGTCTTGACATAAATTATTAAATGTGTTATGTTCTCCAGTTGGTACGTTAACAATGTTTGTTTAAATTGAATTGAGGAGATTAAAAAATGAAAAAAATATTTTTAGTAGTATTTTTTTGTTTTTGTATGACCAGCTTTGTGCATGCAAAAGAAGGTGTGTTGTATTTGGGCGAAGCTATTGTTCCAGATAGAACTTTTGCGTATGGCTTTAGGTTTGTACAAACAAACAAAGAGTGCGCCACTCTTGTCAATGTTCGCGATTGGACTGGCAGTTTAAAAGTGTGTAAAGGTGATGGGAAAAATTATTTTAATTTTGGTTACTCACTCTTTAGTTTAGAGTGGGTAAAACCCGGGATGGTAAAATATCGCACAAAAATAATTTTCAGACAATCTGAAAATTTACAGTTTTGAGCACATAATCACCAGAATAGAGGAATCTGTTTTGGTGATTTTTTATTTTCCCTTGCTCTGAAAAGGTATTTTGTATATGATAGTATGGTAGTATATTTATAGACATTGTAATAGCTTGAATGTTTAAAGCACATTGTTTGATTTTAAAGGTTATGCCCGTTAATTAAATTACTGATTACAAGTTACTAGTTACTGATTGCTAAATTTATGTATCTCAAAAAATTAGAAATAAAAGGATTTAAATCTTTTGCTACAGAAACAACGTTTGATTTTTTGCCAAAGTGCAGTAGTGATCTGGAAAAAGGTTGTGGAATTACGGCAATAGTTGGTCCGAATGGTTCCGGTAAGTCAAATATTTCTGATGCTGTCAGATGGGTGATGGGGGAGCAATCCATGAAAAATCTTCGTGGCAAGAAAAGCGAAGACGTTATTTTTTCAGGTTCGGAGAAAAAAGGAAAATTATCAATGGCAAGTGTTTCACTTGTATTTGATAATTCTGATAAGACTATGCCTGTAGAATTTGATGAAGTGGTTATTACTCGTAAGATTTATCGAAATGGTGAGAGTGAATATCTCATCAATGATGCAAGAGTACGGCTTTTGGATGTGGTGGATATCTTGGCTCGTACCGGGATAGGGAAAGAAAGTCATTGTGTGGTAGGTCAGGGTATGACCGATGCAATTTTGAATGCTACCCCGATTGAAAGACGAGGAATTATAGAGGACGCTGCCGGTGTAAAACATTTTCAAATTCGCAAAAATCGTGCAATCAAAAAATTAGATAAAACAAAAGAAAACCTTGAGCAAGTCCAAACTCTTATAACTGAGGTGACACCGCATTTGCGTTCACTTCGCAGACAAGCTAACAAAGCAAAACAAGGTAAAGAAATTTTTGAACAATTAAAAGAAAAACAAAGACAATATTTTTCTCTAAAATGGAATGATTTGTTTAATGAAAAAACCGCTTTAGAAAATCAAAGACAAGAAATAGGTATAACTTTAAAAAACGCTGAAAGAGAAGTTGATAAACTCAGTGACAAAATCGCAGAAGAATCTAAAAAAGTAGAAGATGCTGAGAAAATAGAAGTTTACGAAAAACAAAAAAGAGAGGCGTATGTCAAACTTCAATCACTTGAGAAAAAAATTGCAGTAGCAGAAGGACATATTGAAATTCAAAAAGAGCGTAAAAATCATGAAGAAAAAGTAAAAAGCATTCCAATTGATTTGAATTATGTACAAAAGCAACTAGATGAAATAAGAAGTGAACAAAGTGAATTGATAAATGGTTTAGAAAAAGTAACAGATTTAAAAGAGGTAAAAGAAATTGTTAGAAAATTAAAGAAAATTCACAAAGAAATAGACAGGCTTTATGTAGATGCAGGCAAAAAACAGATTGAAGTAGTACAAGATGATTATGGAGAAAAGATAAAAGTATATGATGAAAAAATTGCTCAATTGGATGAACAAATAAAACAGCATACAAAAAAAGTTGAAACAATAAAAAAGGAGATTAAAAAAATAGAAGAGCAAATTACTCGTGCAGTAGCTGCGGATAAGGAAGCTCGTACACAATTTTTTACACTTGAAAAAGAACTCAGAGAAAAACAAAGATTGCTAGATGCTGTGCGTGAACAGTTTAATGAAGTGAAAGTTAATATTGCCAGAGTTGAAGTACGTGAGGAAGATGTCATCTCAGAAGCACGACAAGAACTCGGAGTGGAAGTTCAAGATCTAGCAGAAGCAAAGATTGAAGAAAACACAACATTTGAACAAATGGAGCAAGAGGTTTATAAGTTGCGTTCCAAGTATGAACAAATTGGTGGAATTGATCCAATGGTTATTGATGAATATGAAGAAATGCAAGAAAGGTTTGATTTGATGACAAATGAATCAGAAGATTTGACAGAAGCAATTAAGCAACTCAAAGAAGTCATAAAAGAAATGGATGACAAAATTCACAAAGCCTTTGTTACCGCTTTTAAAGAAATCAACAAAGAATTTACAAAATATTTTAGGATACTTTTTAATGGCGGTAATGCTAAGTTGAAAAAAGTAAATATTGATGTA
Source organism: Candidatus Moraniibacteriota bacterium (assembly GCA_027031945.1). Lineage (GTDB taxonomy): Bacteria > Patescibacteriota > Minisyncoccia > Moranbacterales. The sequence goes on along the minus strand of JALVPE010000089.1, from coordinate 18,343 downwards.
ACACCAAAAAAGAAAAAAGAAGATGATATACAAGGTGATGTTGATATAGAGATATTGCAAGATGAAGAAAGTGATGAGGATGTGGAGACGCATGGCAATGCGTCTGCGCAAAAAACAGAAATTGGAATTGAAATCGTAGCTTCACCGCCAGGCAAAAAGGTAAAACACTTGTCATTGCTTTCCGGAGGAGAGCGTTCACTTACATCAGTTGCGATGCTTTTGGCTATTATTTCTTATAATCCGCCTCCATTTATAATTTTGGATGAGGTAGAGGCGGCACTTGATGAGGCAAATTCACGCCGACTTGCAAAGATCTTTGCAGAACTTTCTCACAGAACACAGTTTATTGTGATCACTCACAATCGCGAGACAATGCGTCACGCTGATACGCTCTATGGTGTAACCATGGGAGATGATGGTGCAACACAGCTTTTAAGCGTTAAACTTGATCAAATAAAGGAGGAGGGAAAAATCCAAAAGGAGAAAGCAATTCAATAACTATATTGACAAATGGAACAAAATTAAATTTTCATAAGAAATATAAACGATGGTGTTATATTTTGTAACCTCTCACATCACTTGTCATACTCGCGAAGTCAAGCACCAGACAGTACAGGGTTTCGCGGAAATGACAACTTTTTATGATTTAGAGGGTGTGAGGACTATATTTTTTGTTTACAAAAAGGGAAAAATGTAGTATAATTCTCTGAGTTCTTTTTTGGTCGTTGTTATGATTTTTTATATTTTTTGTTTCTTTAAATTAAATTGATGGAGGATGTTTTGAGAGTAGAATTGGGAAAAAATGATGGTTTTGATAGTGGTGTGGTGGAGAATGTAAAAAATATTTTAGAAAATACTGATATTGTGCCTGTGGCTAGACAAGATACAGAGTATGTTGCTGTTATAAGTTTTGGTAGTGTATGTATCTTTCGTGTCAATATTGGTCAGAAATCACAACTCATAAAGGGGTCAATGCTTCGACAGATTGATGGAGGTTCCCTTAAAATTGGATTTGTTGATCTTTATGATGACGATATTGTGCAGAGCATTCGTACTTTAATTCGGGAACATTGGATGAGAGTATGGAAAGAATCAGGAGCGGAGTGTGCAGTTGTTTTTTCTCCTCAAGAAGTGAGAGATTTATAAAAATAGCATAAATACACAGAGATTGATAAATTATTATCAATCTCTTTTTTTGATTGTATTGACAGGATAGATTTTTTCGGGTATTATTTGTGTCACATGCGTAAATTTACTTATTTGGCAGTTACGTCAAGAGTGAATTTTAAAAATGTTCATATTTTAAGGTACATAATTTGTGAATTATTGATTTTTTATATTTTAAAATTTAGTTAGAATTATGTTAGTTATACGGTTTAGTCGTGTTGGACGACACAATCATGCACAATACAGAATTGTAGTGCAAGAAAGATCAAAAACACCTACAGGAAAACATATTGCAATTGTTGGTAGTTATGATCCACATTCAAAACAAACAGTTTTGAAAGAAGAATTAATAAAAGAATATCTGTCTAATGGAGCACAACCTTCTGATAGTGTTTATAATTTGCTTGTGACAAATGGTATCATTAAAGGAGAAAAACGTGCTGTAAAATTACCAGAAAAGAAGAAGTCATCAGAAGAGGCAGAAAATTCTGAAGAGAAATCTGAAGAAGTAAAAGAAGAAGAGAAGGCAGAAGAAAAAAAAGAGAGCGAAGAAAGCAAAGATTCTAGTAAAGACAAAGATTCTGACAAGAAAGAGGAATAGAAATAATTGAATTTTGGAATAAATTGAATTCGAAGGGTTGACAACTTTTTGATAGTACGTTAATGTAGTTAGAGATTTTAAAAAACATTGTGTCCGCAGAAACAAGGCAAGTATTAAGTCCTTGTTAGGAAAACGAGAGCATAATTTATTTTATGTTGGATGTTTGAATTCTGCGTTAGACGTAGAATTTTTTCGTTATAAAGTAATTAATAATAAAAATATGCTTACACGACAACAAAAGGAAGAAATTGTTGAGAAGCTTAGCGCAGAGATTAAGGAAGCGCCTTCTTGTGTTTTGGCAGATTTCAAAGGCTTGAATGCAAATGACATGGTTGAGCTAAAAAGAAATTTACGAAATGAAGGTTCAACATTTCAGATAATCAAAAAGAAACTTCTGGCAATTGCTTTTAAGAATAATGGCATTGAAATTAATCCAAAAGATTATGAAGGGCAAATTGCAATTAGTATATCAAAAGATGAAATCACAAGTGCGAAGTTTATTCACAAAACAGCCAAAGAAAATGAAAACATAAGGATTGTTGGAGGATTGTTAAATGGTAAATTGATGAGTACGGATGAAATGATTGCTCTTGCAAAACTACCATCAACAGACGAATTGAGAGCAAAACTCGTTGGACAATTACAAGCTCCTATCAGTGGATTTGTAAATACTCTGGCAGGTGTACCACGTTCTTTTGTTCAAGTACTTGGTGCTGTGAGAGATAATAAGGAAGCATAAAAAATTTGGTTTAATATTTATTTTTTATAAATTAATTTAATAAGTTTAATATAATAATTATGGCAGAAGAAAAAAAGACAGCTGAAGAAAAAGCTGAAAAAGAGGAAGTAAAAGTTCCTAAAAAGTTTGAGAAGATTGTAAAAGAGATTGAGGAAATGAGTGTTCTTGATCTATCTGAATTAATAACAATTCTAGAAGATAAATTTGGAGTATCTGCAGCTGCTCCTGTAGCGATGGCTGCTGTTCCTGGTGCTGCTGGCGAAGAAGGTGGTGCAGAAGAAAAATCAGAATTTGATATTGAACTTACAACAGTAGGAGATTCAAAAATTAACGTAATCAAAGCTGTTCGAGCAATTACAGGTGAAGGTCTAAAAGAAGCAAAAGGAATGGTAGACGGTGCTCCTGTAATGATTAAAGAAGGAGTAGCGAAAGAAGAGGCAGAAGAAATCAAGAAGCAACTCGAAGAAGCTGGAGCAACAGTAACATTGAAATAGTTTTTCTTGTACAAAGTCACATATAAACAAAAAATCACCATAATAATGGTGATTTTTTGCTATTGACTTTTTATAAAAAGTATGCTATGATGATATGTTGCTTGTTGTAGTAACAATGTTCTATAAAAATTCAATAATAACAAGGAGTCAGAAATGATAACAAGCGGAATTGCAGTAAGGCCATCAGAAACACAAGTCACAGTTGAAGAATTATCTGCAAAAAAAGGTCTGCCAGTGCCAAAAATTCAGGCATTAATGAAAAAACACGATTTTTCTCCGTTAATGCTTGAAAAAGCAATTGATATTAGTGAGCAATTTGGACGCTCACTTCATAAATGTTGCTCTTTAATTAAGGAGCACGATGGAGATGAAGAAATTGTAGCATTGGTGTGTGATGTATGTGAAGAAATGTCACACATCAGTTTAACGAGCGTTTCTCACCTACTCAAAAAATTTCAATGGGAATCTGAAGATAGGATTATTGAGGTTATTGAGGAGGCATGTCAAGTTTCTACACGCACCTTTGGTGCCTCTGTAGTTCTTGATCTTGTTCATCTTGCTCAGAGCAATGATCAGATTATATATTTGGATCAGCTTCTGGATGAATTTAAGAAATTGCGCGGTGATGTAGAGGAGGGATGGAAATCATGAAAAAGACAAACCCGTTTTATGCACTTGGACTTGATCCAAGTGCATTGTCTGGGCTTACAGATGCTCAGATTGATGTATTGGTTAAGGGGGTGGCACATACAATGCAAAAAATTTGTCACCCCGACGTGACATCGTCAAAAAGATTGCACAAAAAATCACGTGCAATCAATGATGCAGTTGCGCTTTTGGATCGCAAAAAATATCCAGAAGGCTTTCACTCATGGAAGCAGGATTTTTGCAAAAGAACACCCATGAGAAAAAAGCTTGATGACGCATTTGCGCAAGTGCAAAAAGCACAGAAGCAAGAATCTCATACGTATGTGCAGATGATGCATCTGCTGGATCAATTTTATTTTGAGTGGTCCACGCATCAAATGGAGAAAAAAGCAACGCTTATTATCCACAATATGTGGATGGTTGTACAGGGAACTACTTGGTTACCTGCAAAAAACAAAGCCGCTTTTTATCCATATGATATAGATGAAAGGGGACATGTAATAGATTCCCCGGAAAAGTGTATTGTAGGATTCATAGAGCCTTATATATGGCTCAATCATGTCATCAAAGATGTTAAAAAAGTCTATGATGATTTAGATAAAAAAAGACAAATAGCCACGACAAACGCTATAAGAAACAAACAAAGCAAGTTTCGTGGACCTATTTTTACAAAAAGCCATCTCAATATTTTATTACCTCATGTTGTTTTTACCAATGATATAAAGGTTGGCGGATACATTGTATCTATCAATCGTAGAGGTGATGAAGTTTTTTTCCAGGTGGATGGCTCCTTGAGAAAAATCAAAACCTACAACAAATAAGTTTGTTGTAGGTTTTTTATTGTCTCAATCGTGAGTAAAAACTCTGGACTTTAGACTTGGCGCACGAAGTGAAAAACATAACCAATAAATAAAATATTGTCATTTCGACTGTAGCGAAGTGGAATGGAGAAATCTCTAAATAAAAAGTACAAAGCATATTTAATAGATTTGAGATCTCTCGACTCCACTGCGTTACACTCGAGATGACAATTTATAAAATGATTATATGCGTGACGGAATCTTATTCCATGTTAAACCTCTACACTTTTAGTGCAGAGCGGTTTAGTTTTTTAGGTATCGCTATTTGTGTTGTTTTTTGTTACAATAAATGCAATGAAAAAAATAGATATACTTACAATTTTTCCAGAGATAGTAAAGCCTTATCTAAAGGGCTCTATTATGGGTCGTGCACAGGATGCTGGAGCGATTGAGTTTGGTGTGCATAATATAAGGGATTTTGCGGATAATAAGCATGAGCGAGTTGATGATACTCCTTATGGCGGTGGCGCAGGAATGGTCATGCAAGTTGAACCAATTTTTAATGCAGTTGAAAATATAAAATTAAAAATTAAGAATGGAGAATTAAAAATTGGAAAAGAAATGAATACAAGAATTATTTTGCTTAGTGCAAAGGGCAAAAGATATACTCAGAGAGATGCTGAGAGATTGAAAGAATATGATAACCTAATTTTAATTTGTGGTAGATACGAAGGAGTGGATGAAAGAGTAGCTCAACATATTGCTCATGAAGAAATTTCAATTGGAGATTTTGTGCTAACCGGAGGCGAACTTGGAGCGATGGTTATGGTTGATAGCATAGTTAGATTGCTACCGGGAGTATTAGGTAATAAGAATAGTATTTTATATGAGTCACATAACGTTGATGGATACAAAGAATATCCGCAATACACAAAACCGGAAGAGTTTAATGGTTGGCAAGTGCCGAAAGTGCTTTTGTCAGGAAATCATGCAGAAATTGTAAAATGGAGAAACAATAACAGCTTAAATAAAAACTAATTATATTTTTTTCAAAAATGTTTAAAAAAAGGAAAAAAAGTAGAATAATTCACACAAAGAAAAAAAACAAAAATAAAATTTCACGCAATACATTCTATATAAATGGTACGTCAGATAAAATTCTTTTTGGGGTTGTTGCAATACTAACTCTTTTGGGAGTTCTTATGATTGCGTCAGCAGGTGTTGTATATGCAGATGTTCGTTTTGATGATCCTTATTTTTTCTTTAAGAGACAGATAATCGGGGTTGTTTTGGGGTTTATTGGATTATTTGTATTTAGTTATATAGATTATCATTTGTATCGTAGATGGGCTCTCGTAATTTTTGGAGTGGCATTATTTCTTTTATTCCTAGTACTTTTGCCAGGAGTTGGAGCAGAAGCTTACGGGGCAAATCGTTGGATTGGAATAGGTCCAATGTCATTTCAACCGGCAGAAGTTATGAAGTTAGCTTTAATTCTTTATGTTTCTGCATGGTGTGCAGGAAAGGGTAAAAAAATTATTACAGACTTTCAAAATGGATTGGTAGCATTTTTGTCGATTGTTGGATTAGCCTGTATGTTGATACTCATGCAACCGGATGTAGGAACTACAGTTATGTTGGGAGCTATTGCTGTGGGAATATTTTATTTAGCTGGTGCACGTTTATCTCATATTGCTACAATTGGAGGATTGGGTATAGTTGCTCTTGTAGGTCTTATAGTTATAGCACCCTATCGTATGGCACGTTTTACCGCTTTTATACATCCAGAAGCAGATTTACAAGGCATCGGATATCAAATACAACAAGCGCTTATTGCAATAGGTAGTGGAGGTATTTTTGGCGTGGGACTGGGGCACAGTATGCAAAAGGGATTGTATTTACCAGAGCCTGTAGGGGATTCTATTTATGCAATTATTGCAGAAGAACTTGGAATGTTTGGTACTATTGGTATTGTTATTTTATTTATTTTGTTAGCATGGCGAGGTCTGAATATTGCAGTGAATGCACCGGATATGTTTGGCAGATTGGTTGCTGGTGGAATTACAATTTGGATCGTTGGTCAGGCCATTATGAATATAGCGGCAATTATAGCTCTCATGCCTTTGACAGGTATACCGCTACCATTTATTAGTTATGGAGGGACGTCAATCATGTTTGTTTTAATGTCAGTAGGCATACTCTTAAATATTTCAAAGCAAATACAAACTTCTTAAAATTTGAGAAAAGGCAGTAAAATGGTGTATAATATGGTTATTATAAATAATGAAATAAAATTTCTAGTATTATGAATAAAAAACGTATTGTACTTGCTGGCGGTGGGAGTGGTGGACATGTTTTTCCTCTTATTGCCGTTGCTGAAGAATTAGAGGCACAATATCCTGATACCGAATTTTTATACATAGGTACATCAGCACAAATGGGTAAAATTGCTGAAGAAGCTATGAGTGAAATTGGTATTCCTACGAGAAATATATTAACTGGAAAAATGCGACGTTATTTCTCGTTACAATATTTTCTAGATTTTTTTCGTGTTCCAATAGGAATTGTACAATCTCTTATATACTTATTACAGTTTATGCCAGATGCTGTTTTTTCTAAAGGTGGTTATGCATCTGTACCAGTTGTATTAGCTGCTTGGTTATATCGTATTCCTGTACTTACTCATGATTCGGATGCTATACCCGGATGGGCAAATCGAATCTGTGGAAAGTTTTCACGATATGTTGCTGTGTCATATAGTACTAGTAAAAAATATTTTATTGCAGAAAAAGTTGTTGTTACGGGAAATCCTATTAGAATAGAGATGACAACCGGGAGTAGAACACGCGGATATGAGAGGTGGGGTTTTACAGAGGCGAGACCCACAGTTTTTGTCATGGGAGGAAGTCAAGGGGCAAAGGCAATTAATGATGTAGTTACGGAAGTATTGCCACAATTGTTAAAAATTGCTCAAGTATTACATATTACAGGAAAAGAGCATTATGATAGAGCTATAAAACTTGCAGCGGAGGCAGGTTTTAAATCAGGACGACATTTGTATGTGGCTGTACCATTTTTAAATCGTACAGAAATGGCAGATGCATATGCTGTATCTGATATTGTATTGTCACGTTCGGGAGCAAATTCTGTAACAGAAATTGCCGCAAATAAAAAAGTGGCGATTTTTGTGCCTATTCCACAAGGTTTGAGTCATCAATATATGAATGCATATGAAATAGCAAAAATAGGAGGTGCGCTTGTGTTGGAAGAACAGAATTTAGGGAGAAAGATATTAATGGAAAAAATTAAGGAGTTATTGCGTAATAAAGAGTTGCGTACTCAATTACAAGAAAAAATTTACACTTTTTATCACAAAGATGCGACAAAAAAAATAGTAGCAGGTATCGTAAAAATGATTGAAGAAAACTAGTTGAGATAAATGGAATTAGCATGTCACAATAAAAATGAAATATGAAAAAAATTAATAATCATGTCCCATTAATTTTGTTGGGATTATATATCGTAGAGTTTATTGTTCTTGCTTTTCATCCCTACGATAGAGAAGTTTGGTGGGCGGAAAATATAACTATTTTAATTCCAGTCGCCTTATTGGTAATAACTTATCGGTGGTTTAGATTTTCGAATCTATCTTATGTATTAATGGGTTTGTTTTTGATGTATCACACTGTTGGAGGGCATTTTACCTTTGAAAGAACTCCTTTTGATGTTTTTAGTCAATTTTTAAACAGTCTTCACTTGGGATTTCTTTTTCCTTTGGGAAGAAATAATTTTGATAGAGTTGGACACTATTTTGTAGGAGTTTTTGCTTATCCTTTTGCTGAGCTAATCTATCGTAAAAAAATAGTATCAAGCGTAAAAACAGCTCTTTTCTTTGGTATTATTGCTTTGGGTTTTTGGGCTGCTTTCTATGAAATTGTTGAAATGGTGTTTGCCATTCAGGACGGTGGTTCTGCCGGACAGGCATTTTTGGGTTCTCAGGGCGATGTTTGGGATGCTCAAAAAGATATGGCTCTGGATATTTTGGGAGCGATAACGGTTTGTGTGTTTTTTGGCTGGAGATTAAAATTAACAAAAAAGATAGATGTAAAAGATAATTAACAAATAATATTTATTAGTAATGAGAGTATAGGTAAAATTAATAATCTGTTTATAAATTTGAATGGCTATATTTTATATATAGCAATCATTAATATATAGTAAGTATGTCTATAGAAAATAAGATATTTCAAAGAGAAAAAAATAATTTGGGTGTTGAGGGTGAAATTACAAAATTTCCAAGACCAAAAGAGTATATTAAACAATTGCAAGAGCAAGGATTGGACAAATATGCAGAAGCTTATAAAAAAGTGTTAATTTTTTCTAAATTAATACAAGAAGAAGGTGGCAGAGCTTTGCTTGTTGGTGGAAGTGTAAGAGATCATATTCTCGGAAAAGTAGCAAAAGACTTTGATTTAGAGATTTACGGTTTGGCGTCTCAGAGAGTTGAGAGTATTACACATAAAATGGGTAAAGTTTCTGATACCGGGAAGTCATTTGGAATATTAAAAATATTTTTAGATGATGGCATTGATATTGATGTGTCATTACCACGAGTTGATTCAAAGAATGGCGATGGTCATAAGGGATTTGACGTTAAATCTGATCCAAACATGAGTATTAAGGAAGCTGCCAAAAGAAGAGATTTCACTGTTAATGCATTAGCGGCAGATCCATTAACAGGAGAATTGTATGATTATTATGGCGGAGTTGAGGATGCTAGAAATAGAGTATTAAAAGTAACAGATGAAGAAAGGTTTAGAGATGATCCTTTGCGAGTTATGCGTGCAATGCAATTTATTGGAAGATTTGGTATGAGTATCAGTCCTGGTGATGTAAAATTAATGACTGAAATGTCTACAGAATTATCACATTTACCAAAAGAACGCATAGGTGAGGAATGGAAAAAATTATTGTTAAAGTCGGAAAAACCATCGCTCGGTCTTTTAGCTGCTTCATCTTTTGGTATATTAGAGCAATTGCATAATGAACTTGCGATACTTGAACTGACTCCACAAGAGCCACAATGGCATCCGGAAGGCGATGCTTGGATGCATACAATGATGGTTGTTGATGAAGCTGCAAAAATTGTTCGTAGAAATAATCTAAATGGTAAAGAAGCTATTACAATATTGTTGGGGGCTTTATGTCATGATTTGGGAAAGCCAATTGTTACTAAATACATAGATGGTAAGTTTCGTTCTTTGGGACATGAAGGTGCAGGAGCTGAACCTACTAAAAAATTTCTTTTAAACTTAGGAATTGATAAAGTTACAATACAAAAAGTTGTTAAAATTGTAGAAAATCATTTAGCACCAACAACATTTTATATCAATGAAGTTATAAAAGGTGGTAGTATAAGTGATGGTGCCATTAGACGTTTAGCAAAACGAATTCACCCGGCGACAATTCAAGAGCTTGTACTTGTTGCCAAAGCTGATCATCTAGGTCGTGGTGAATTTGATGTAGAGATTAAGGAACAATTACTTTTAGCAGATGATGAATTTCCTGCAGCTGATTGGCTTCTTGAACGTGCACGTAATTTAAAAGTTGAAGATAGTCGTCCCGCAGATTTAACACGAGGAAAAGATTGGATCTCATTTGGCTATGGACCAGGGGGACCACATATTGGACAATTAATTCAAATGTCCAATGAATTGAGAGATGAAAAAAATTTGTCTCGTCCAGAAGTATTTGCTTTAGTTGATGGTATTGATAGTTATGAAGAAGCATTACAAAAAATGCAAGAAACTTTAGATAAATAAATACAAAATATTTATATGTTTGAGAATGAACAATTTAACAGTTGTAGAGAAAGAAAAGAAAAAATTTCATTGGAAATTTTGGAACGTGATGAATTGAAAGAACTTATTTATCAAGGTGGCAATATCCCTGACAGTAGGTTTGTGGATTCAGATCATGGAGGAGTGTTTTATTATTTTGATTTGGACGAATTAATTAATCCGCTTAATCAAGATAAAATGGTTTTTCCGGTAATTAAAGAAAATGGTTTGATTGTTGGTATTATTGATATGGAATATTCTCCAACTCAGGAAAAGGTTGTTTGGGTAAAAGGTGTGTCTGTTGATCCAAAATATCAAGAGAAGGGATATGGCTCTAAATTATTAGAAAAGATGTTTGAATATGCTCAACAAAATGATTTAACATTGCAAATTTCTAAATATGGACAAACTGGTGATGGAGAGAAGAAATTACAAAAACCAACTAAACGATTAGCAAGAAAATATGGTGTTAAAGTTATCAATAATAATTAATGTAAAAATATGCAAAAGCAAAAAATTATTTGGATTTTTGGATTAGTGGTAATATTGTTAATATTGGTTATATTGGGGGTATATAAATTTGATTATTTGAGCGGTAAGGATGGATATGATGTGCATGGTAATAAAATTCACAAAATTTATACAAAAAATGAACTGGGACAGAAATTAGAACGGGAAAAAGAAAGCATAAAAGATAATTTAGGTGTAAGATTGATTTCCCCAGAGGAATTTAAGAGCAAAGCAGATACTGGAGAGTATATATTAGTAGATATTAGAACACCAGAAGAATATCAATCTGGACATATTGAGGGTGCAATTAATATTGACTATTATGCGCCAGATTTTAAAGAGCAAGTTTCTAAGTTGGATAAAAATAGAAAATATCTTTATTATTGTCGTTCCGGTCATCGAAGTGGAGAGGCGGAAATATTGGCGGAAACTTTTAATTTTGCAGAAGTTTATGAATTAGATGGAGGGATAAATGCTTGGCAAAAAGTTGGTTTTCAAATTAAAAAGTAAATTTATAATTTCATTATAATATTATGCAAAAGGTTTTAATTTTAGGTTCAAAAGGGATGTTGGGACAGGAGTTGGTCCGTGTTTATGAAAGTGACGATAATTATGATGTGATTGCATTGGATAGAAATGATATTGATGTTACAGATTATGAGCAATTATCACAAAAGGTAGTAGATGTGATGCCGGATGTAATTTTTAATGCTGTAGCTTACAATGCGGTTGATGCGTGTGAGGAAGATGATGATGAATACAAAAAAGCAAAAGAACTTAATGGTATTTTTCCAAAACATTTAGCAAAATTATCAAAGGACCTAGGGGCAACATTAGTACATTATTCTACAGATTATGTATTTGATGGAAAGCGTCCTGTTTATAAAGGTGGAGTAAAAAATCCAAGGTGTTGTGGTCAAGGATGTGAAGATTGTATGTATATGGGTCCAGAAGAGAAGTTGCCCTTTTTTGCTTATCATGAAAACGATGAATGTCATCCAATATCTCGATATGGTCGTTCAAAATTGTTAGGTGAGGAGAATGTAGAAAAATATGCAAATGATTATTATATTATCAGGTTATCGAAATTATTTGGTTTGCCGGCTCAGAGCATTGCAGGAAAAAAGAGTTTTTTTGATATAATGCTAGAATTGGGCAAAAAAAATGACAGTGTACAAGCGATTGATGGTGAAACGAGTAAATTTACATATGCACCAGACTTAGCTAAAAAAAGTAAAGAGATTGTAGAAAAAAATATGGATAGTGGAATTTATCATATAGCAAATGAAGGCGCAGCGACGTGGTATGATGGTGTAGTAGAATTATACAAAATAGCAGGATTAGATACAAAAATTGAACCAGTACCACCAGAGACATTTTCACGCCCTGCCAGCCGTCCAAAGTCATCAGTATTAAAAATTACCAAAATCAATTCTCTCAGACACTATACAAAAGCACTTACAGAATATTTAAATATTATGAATTCATAAGAAAGCTTTGTAAAATTTTAAATTTAGTAGAATTTTTAAAATTTAATTAGAAATTTTTCAGTTAAGTTTTGATAATGATATTTGAAATCTTAAAAGCTTTTTCTATTTATCAATGCACTACGAATTGTCATATCGTCAGCATACTCTATGTCTGAACCTGTTGCCAATCCTCGGACTAAGCGGGAAATTTTTATTTTGAATGGAGTTAGTTTTTGTTTTAAATACATCGCAGTCATATCTCCTTCTGTTGTAAAATTTGTTGCTATTATCACTTCTGTTATTTGTTCTGTTTCTATGCGTCGTAGAAGTTTGTCGGTTGTGAGTTTGTCGGAATCTCGTTTTTTTATGGTACCTCCGAGTACATGATATAGACCGTCAAAAGCACATGAGCGTTCCAGGGGAATTATGTCTAATGGTTCTTCAACTATACAGAGTTTAGATTTATTGCGAGCGGTATTTGTGCAAATTGTACATAGATTATCTTGAGTAATATTATAACATTTTTCACATAACTTTATATCATGTAGATTGATAAGTGCTTGTGCAAATTCGTCTAATTTATTTTGATCTTTTTTGAATAAAGATAAAACTAAACGTTCTGCCATTTTTGGGCCAATGCCCGGAAGAGAGTTAAATTGTTCTATGAGTTTTTGAAATGATTTAGGATACATAATATCTATATTTCAATGTCTAAATAATGATTATTCTTCAGTCATTTGAGATTCAGTATGATGAGTTTCCAAATTTTTGTAAGAGGCCGCTTCTTCATGAAAATATAATTGTTTGATTCCTACAGGACCATTTCTGTGCTTTGCTACTATAATTTCAGCTATACCTTTATTTTCTGTATCAGGATTAACTCGATCCTCACGGTAAATAAACATTACAACATCTGCATCCTGCTCGATTGAACCGGATTCACGCAGATCGGAAAGTTTTGGTCGTTGATCAGGACGTGATTCAACTGCACGGGAGAGTTGCGAAAGGGCAACTATTGGTATATTTAGTTCTTTAGCAAGCATTTTTAGTCCACGGGAAATTTCGGAAATTTCTTGTACACGGCTTTCATTACTTCGACCTTCCATTAGTTGTAAATAATCAATTATTATGAGCCCTAAGTCATGTTCGGCTTGTAGTCGGCGTGCCATAGTACGCATTTCCATGATATTTGCACTCGAAGTATCATCTATGAATATTGGTGCTTCAGATAATGTACCCATTGTTTCATTTATCTTTACAAAATCAGAATCTTTAAGGTTTCCCGTTCTTAGTCGCCATAAGTCAACGTTACCTTCAGCAGCTATCATACGATCTACTAATTGGTCTGCTGACATTTCTAAAGAAAAAATGCCAACAGGGATGTTTGATTGTGTGCCTACTTGTCTTGCAATATCAAGTGCTAGGGAAGTTTTACCAACAGAAGGACGTGCTGCAAGTATGATGAGGTCTGATTTTTGAAATCCTGATAATAAATCATCTAAATCAGTAAATCCTGTAGGAACTCCACGCATTTCACCCTTATTTTTGTGTAAATCATCCAATCTATCAAAAGCATCACCCAAGATTGTTTTGATGGGTGTAAATTCTTGTTTTAGAGATTTTTCAGTTAAACCAAATAGCAACTGCTCTGCATCATCAAGAGTTTTTTCTACATCTTCAGATTCATTGTAGCCCATTTCATTTATTTTTGCGGCTGCACTAATTAGTCGTCTCAAAATTGCTTTTTTTTGAATGATTTTTGCGTAGTATGTAATATTTGAAGCACTTGCAACTCCACTAACTAAAGATGCTAAATAACTAGCACCACCTATTTCATCTATTTTGTTCTGCTCTTCTAATTCATTGGAAATACTAAGTACGTCCAAAGGATCACTCTTTTCATAAAGAGCAAGCATTGCTTCATATATTAAATTGTGGGATTCCTTGTAAAAATCACCTACATGAATCATGTCTGCTACTTTGATGATAGCATCTTTATCAAGCATAAGAGCGCCCAAAACTGTGTGTTCTGCTTCAAGAGAATGTGGTGGGGTACGTAGTTGTTGTTCATTATCTGACATAGTAATTTTGATAGCAGAAACGCAATCCACCTCTTCGGTAGATAGGTTAATGGCGTCTCTACTAGATATATAAATTTAAGTAATATAAGTATAACATCCACAAATTATTTTGTATACAACAAAAAAGTGTGTAATTAGTTTATAAACTGTGTAAAAAGAAAAACGCCTTGAACAAAATAGGACTTCATTATAAAAATGTTTATTTAGAGATAACGCTAGTGTTGTAGGTATGATAAGATGGTTATTTTTTGTGTGTCTTTAAAGACATTGGCAGAAGATGATTTTTGAAGTACTATGTAGGTATATCTAAGTATCTACGTATGAAAAAAGAAATTATACAATTTTTGTCGGTAATTCCCGTTAGGGTGTCTTTTTAGCTTTTGACTTTATGAACTTTATAAACTTTTAACTAAATTATTATGAAACAATCACAACTTTTTACGAAAACTCAAAAATTTGCACCAAAGGATGAAGTATCAAAAAATGCTCAGCTTTTAATACGTGCCGGATTTGTGCATAAGGAAATGGCAGGTGTGTATTCCTTTTTGCCGCTAGGTTGGCGTGTAATGAATAAGATAATGGATGTTATACGACAAGAGATGAATGTAATAGGTGGTCAAGAATTAAAGATGACAGCACTTCAAAGTAAAGAGATTTGGAGTAAAACAAATCGTTGGAGTGATGAGGTGGTAGATAACTGGTTTAAGACAAGACTTGGTAATGGTACAGAATTAGGTCTTGGATTTACTCATGAAGAGGTAATTACTGCAATGATGAAAAATTTTGTTGCATCACATAAAGATTTGCCATTTAGTGCATATCAATTTCAAACAAAGTTTCGTAATGAATCTCGTGCAAAGAGTGGGATTATGCGTGGACGAGAATTTATTATGAAAGATCTTTATTCTTTTAATAAAACTCAAGAAGATCATGATGAATTTTATGAAAAAGCAAAACAAGCGTATGTAAATATATTTGACAGATTAGGTATAGGAGAACAAACATATTTGACATTTGCAGGTGGCGGAACTTTTTCTAAATATTCTCATGAATTTCAAACTGTTTGTGACGCTGGGGAAGATACAATTTATATTGATAAGGAAAAAGGAATTGCAGTAAATGAGGAAGTTTATAATGATGAAGTTCTTGCTGATTTAGGGTTAGATAAAGAAAGCTTAGTAAAAGCGAAAGCTGCAGAAGTTGGAAATATTTTTTCACTTGGAACTAAGTTTTCAGATGCTTTTGATTTGACCTATAGAGATGAAAATGAAAAAGAACAAAAAGTTATTATGGGCTCATATGGAATAGGACCGGCACGTGCAATGGGAATTATTACAGAACTTTTTGCAGATGAAAATGGTTTAGTGTGGCCAGAGAATGTCGCACCGTTTAAAGTCCATCTTATAAATATTGGAGAGGAGGAAAAAGCGGGGGAGATTTATAGTAAGTTGCAAGATGCTGGCATAGAAGTTTTGTGGGATGATAGAGATTTACGACCAGGAGAAAAATTTGCTGACAGTGATTTAATAGGAATTCCAAATCGCGTAGTAGTGTCAAGTCGATCGCTTGAAAGCGGGGGAGTGGAGTATAAAAAACGCACAGAGAGCGATGGTGAAATTATAAGCGTTGAAAAATTAATTGAACAAAAAATATGATAAAAGCAATAATTTTTGATATGGATGGGGTTATTGCCGATACAGATAGAACTCGGTTTGAACTGTTTAAGATTCTCTTGCAAAAAAGAGGTTTACAATTAAATGACAAGGAGTATATTAAGAGCGTTGGCAAAAGAACAAAAAAATTTTTAGCGGAAATGTTTCCAGCTGAATTAACAGTTGAAGATATTGATCAAATATATAAAGAACGTAAAGTTGAATTATATAAAGACCCCAAAAAATATGTAATTGCACAACCGTATGTAAGAGAATGTTGTAAAAAATTATTTAATTTGAAATATACCTTGGCAATTGCGTCTGTCTCTGACAAAAAAAATATTGAAATGGTTTTGAAGCAGGTTGGCATTAGAAAATATTTTTCATATATTACTAGTGGTGACGATGTTTTACATATGAAGCCAAATCCAGAAATTTATTTGAAATCAATAGAAAAAGTGGGATTAGAAAAAAAATATTGTGTGGCTATTGAGGATTCACCGACAGGAATATCCTCTGCTAAAAGTGCGGGCATTAAATCTATTGGGGTTACTTATACTCATTCATCTAGCGATTTAGAAGAAGCGGATTTTATCATTGATAATTTAAGTGAAGTTGAAGAAATAATTAAAAATATTTAAAGATCAATAAATTTTGTGATTATATTATGACAAACAAAGTTTTTTCAGAAAAAGAGCAAAAAATGTGTGATGAGGCTGTTAATTTTGTCAAAAATAATAAAAAATTACTTATTGATGCATTTGCAAATCCAGATATTTATACTGCTAGAAAAGAACCCATTACTATTTTTATGGCAGGCACGCCTGGAGCAGGTAAAACGGAAGTAGCTAAGAGACTTATCGAAGAAAAAAATACAAAACCTGTTCACATTGATGCAGACCAAATTCGAGAACTATTTCGAGATATTGGATATAATGGAAAAAATTCATATATTTTTCAAAAAGCGTGTTCACATGGAGTGGATAAATTATTTGATTATGTACAACAAAAACATTTACATGCTATTGTAGATGGAACATTTGCATCTAAGAATTCTATAGAAAATGTACATAGGGCATTTGGACGTGATAGGAAAGTTTTTATATATTACATATACCAAGAGCCAAGCGTTGCTTGGAAAGCTGTTAAAGGTAGAGAATTGGAAGAAGGCAGGAATATTCCATTCGATGCTTTTGTAGATGCTTATAAAAAATCACGAAAAAATGTCAATGAAGCAAAAAGAATTTTTAAAGATATTACATTAACCTTGATTATAAAAAATGCTCAGAGTGATATGGAAAAACAACGTATAAACATAGATAATGTTGACTCACACATTAAAAAAATATATACTGATGATGAATTAAGAAATATAATTTTATGAGGAAAATATTTATATTTTTTGAAAATTTACTTTTTACAGTAAAAAAAAGTGGGAAAAATCAAGATGATTTTGCTGATTTTTTCTTGCGTGCGAGTTCAGGTGAACAAAAAGAAGTCTTCAAACGCATTATCCGCAGGGCGAATATGGATCAAAAAAAATATATTGATAAATATGAACAAAGTCAATTAAAATAACTTAAAGAACAAAATAAATTGAAGTGAGAAATATTCGATTTTTTTGATTAAAATATAGCAAAGAAAGCAGGATAAAAAGAATTAAAAAAAGATTGAAAAAAATTCTAAATAATAATGAAAACAATATTACATCATTTTGCATACAATATTACACCAAATAATCTTGAATTGGTTGTAGAGCTTAATGCTCTGGTTTGATCTACCTGATATTTTTGTGAATTTTGTTGTTGAAATAATGGGTGAGTTAGTAGTTAAATAATTATATAAAATTGTGAAATTAGTTATAATATTTGGACCACATGCTGTTGGTAAAATGACTGTGGGGCAGGAATTGGAAAAAATAACAGGCTTAAAGCTTTTTCATAATCATATGACCATTGATTTAGTAGCGCCGTTTTTTAGTTATGAAAGCGAAACTGGTCGAAAATTAGTTAATCATTTTCGACAAAAAATATTTGAAACAGTGGCAAAAAGTGACTTAGAAGGAATAATATTTACGTATATTTGGGCATTTAATAAAAAATCAAATTGGGAATACATAGAAAAACTTTGTAATATTTTTGAATCACAAGGAGGAGTTGTTTATTTTGTTGAGTTGGAAACTAGTAATAGCAAAAGAATAGAACGAAATAAACATTCACATCGATTAAAGTGTAAACCTACAAAAAGAGATGTAGAAAAAAGTGAAAGAGAACTTTTGAAAGCAATGGGTGAGTATAGAATGAACTCAGAAGAAGATGAAATAAAAAAAGAAAATTATATCA
>JALVPE010000088.1 GCA_027031945.1 Candidatus Moraniibacteriota bacterium | reverse complement strand
GGTCACCGACGGCCCTCTAAAAATTTTAATTTTTTGAGGGTTGCTCGGTGCATCCGCTTGTTATCTGGTGCGAAGCAGCAGATGACTAGCGGATGTTCAGCCCGCGGCCCGTTATCTCGGATGCGCAGCATCCGAGATAACGGTCGAATATAGCCAATAAATTTCCGCTAGGTAATTTATTGGCTACTATGTTTTGTTGTATATTTTTAAAACTTTAATGTATCAAACATACCTTTTTCTTTGTTTAAATACTTTTCTAGCAATGTATCATCTGTTAAAGTTTTTAAAATGGCATTATGTAATTCAGCTGGTTCATTTTCTAAATTATTTTCTTTTATTGTGTTTATATATTTCATTACTATTTTATGTATTACGGGGTCATAATCTAATGCTTCTACTTGGTTTGTATAACATTGATCTTTTTTACAAAAATCTGCATCTTTTGCTAAAAAGGCTCTACATTTATATGGTCTATAATTGTAAATACTACATTCCCCATTAACCAAGAAAGCACACTCTATACGTTGATTACCATATTCGTTTAGAGTTTTATTTAAAGCTTTGGAATTGTTGTTTTCAAGCTTCATAATAATTTCTTGTAATTTTTCTGAAGAATAACTTTCTTTTAATTTTTCAGCAATATAAAATGCTTCTGTTGGTAAAACTTCTATTCTAATAGTTTTACAACAAGTATCACAGCCTGAATGACATGCAACATGAATTTTATTTGTTGTTACAAATTTTTTTATTGCTTCTGCTGAATGCTTATATAATGAATCTGTCACTTTGTTAATATCTTGAATTGACTTTATGGATAACGCCATGATGTTCCTTTAATAAATAGTTATCTCGGATGCGCAGCATCCGAGATAACTATTTATTCAAGGAACATTATAGCTACTTTAACCTTCCAATTCAAAATAACAGAACACGCAATATGTCTGTTATTTTGAAAAAGATTTCAAAATGATATTTTTTGAGACTGTTTTAAAAGAATGGTGTACGATTTCGAAAATTACTTATGTCCTTTTTTCAGGATAATGAGCATTATAAGTACAAAATGTATGTTAATTATTCTCTTTCGGCATTAACAGACACAGTGTCCTGTTAAGTTTGGAGGCAAAGATGCATAGACCCAAAAAAACTTCTTGATACAGTCCGTGATAAAATTCGGGATAAGATACAATGTAAAACTCAAAGCCTATATACGAAAGAGTTAAAAAAAGAGGCAAGCATACGACCGTTCCACAGGTTACTGTTATGAGAAAGCTGCTTGTCATAGCACACTCGCTTTACAAAAGTGGGGAGAAGAACAAAGAGGAGTAGGCCTTGGCTCTTCATGGCAAAGTAATGAAAAAATCGGTAGCATTGTTATATTTTTGGGTGTTTTTATAAGGTAGCGACTGACTCTTAATTATTACGGTCAAGGAGAGCAATATTTGATCCGCCCTTGGGTCAAATATTAGCTCTTGTGCTTTGTTAAATATGATATTTTTGCCTAATTAATAACATTGCAACCATTTGTCCAATTAAAATGAGGAATAGAAAAATAGTGATTTTTCTTATCTTTTCATTTCTGGTTTCTAAAGACAAACAAGAAATTTCATCCTCTTGAATGGATTTGTTTATTAAATCCCTATTGTCTAAGGATTTTGATTCAATAAGATTTTTAATCATTTCAGGACTATTGTAAAAGAAATAGGTGTCATAAAATCTATATACAAAATGTCCGATTGTCTTTTTGCTGTTTTTTTCTCTTAGTTCAAACCAACGCGAAATTGCACTCCTATAGGGCATGTCCACATATTCTATGTTTTGAATGTCATATTTATCTTTAGAATTTATAAGAATATAATTTTGGAATATTCTAAGACTAGAATATTTTTTTTGTAAAAAATACATTGAACCAAAAAACATCAATATTGAGGAAAATACAATGGTTAAACCTGCTAGCATTACAAAAGATAAGCCAAATGGACCGCTTAAATCTTGTAGATCTTGATATGTTAAAAGTGAATATAAAGTCATCAAGTTAATAATTGAGATAATTGGTAAAA
This sequence comes from Candidatus Moraniibacteriota bacterium, assembly GCA_027031945.1. Lineage (GTDB taxonomy): Bacteria > Patescibacteriota > Minisyncoccia > Moranbacterales. The sequence continues at coordinate 1,188 of JALVPE010000088.1, read as the reverse complement.
AATAATAACTAAATATACTTTTTAAAATTTTTTTACTTGAATCAATATATTTTATTGATAATATTACATCTTCACTTTGTTGCATTTATTGCCTATAATATTTAACGTTTGAAGAGAGCAATATTTTAAAAGACCTTGGATAAAATATTTGCTCCTGCGTTTTGTTATGTGTTTCGTAATGCTGTTGTCACAATATTTTTAATTGTATCAAATTGAGAACATGTATAATCTATATGCACTCCTGTAATCCAACCACTTTGTGCTTGAAAGTTTTTTCTTTCAGAAATGGTTAGACCAGCTTCAATCAGTTGATTTTTCATTGTATAGGGTAAATTTATGTCTAAAATCATTTTTTTCTTTTGAAGGTAAATATAGAATACATCACTACTTTTATCAATTCCAAACCCAAAATATTTTGAGCTTTTGTTTAGCTTTTCTCGTAAATTTGGAAATATATTCAATAACTCATTTCTCAATTTGTTAATGCAGACAAGCTGCTTGTTGTCAAAAACTTCAAGCAATATTGAGTTTTTAAATAATTCACCAACAGGACAGATTATTACATTTTTTGACATCTGTATTCCTTTGTCACATAATTATTTATTGTATTAACAAAGTATACCACTTCCCCCAATAATAACAAAATAGCATTACACAAAATATATACTGCTATTTTTAAAAATATCAAAATTGATATAGGGCATCGGCTATAGCATACTGAAAGCCACGTTTCTGTTTCCCTAAAACACCTAAAAGCGATATAATGGCACATCAAGATAAAAGAAGTGCAAGTGGACGAAAAAGAGCTTTACGATACGACAATGGACCATATGATGAACCCGCGCAACTACGGCAAGCTCGACGATGCCGACGCGGTGGGCATAGGCAAAAACCCGCAGAACGGGGAGATGGTTATTGTCTATCTGAAGATTTCCAACGGTAAAATAGAAGATATAAAGTTTCAGGCGAAGGCGTGTATGACTACCGTTATAGCCGGCTCCGTATTTACGCAGACTGTAAAGGGGGCTTCGGTCGAAGAGGGTAGGGAGCTCACTTCGATCATGCTGGAGAAGCTCGATCTCATGCCGCCCGAAGAGGCGGCCTGTTCGGAGATGGTGGCAGAGGCGTTTTTGGCGGCGCTGGATCACTACGAGGCCAAGAAGAGCGATCCCGACGCTCCGCCTCCTA
>JALVPE010000087.1 GCA_027031945.1 Candidatus Moraniibacteriota bacterium | reverse complement strand
GGTCATGACCGTCCCCTACTTTTGATTTGTAGATAAATACATTGTATGATTATAGAAACAAAATCTTTAATCAAAAATTAGGAACACAGATGACAAATTACTGATTACGGATTGCTGACTATTAGCTACTAATTTAAAACAATTTTTATGACAAACAAAAAAGAACAATCTACTGGAGCTACAGATGTGCGACGTAAAACACTACTACTTCTTGATGGCAATGCGATAGTACATCGGGCTTATCATGCTATTCCTCCACTTACCACTGATGATGGCGTGCAGACTAATGCTGTTTTTGGTTTTACTTCCACACTTCTGACTGTTTTGGAGAAGTTTCAACCTGATTATATTATTGCTACTTTTGATTTGCCGGGGAAAAATTTTCGTCATGAAATGTTTGAAGACTATAAGGCTACTCGCAAAGAAACTCCTGAGGACTTAATTCCTCAGTTTGATCTGGTTAAGGATATAGTGCGATCACTGGGTATTATGATTGTAGAAAAAGAGGGTTATGAAGCTGATGATGTGGTAGGCACAATTGCTAAACAAATGGGAGGAAATGGAATTGAAACTATTATTGTGACAGGTGATAAAGATACCTTGCAGCTTGTAGATAATGATACTCGTGTGTTTACAATGAGTAGAGGAATTCATGATATGGTGCTTTATGATAGGGAAATGGTAAAAGAAAAAATGGGTGTCACAGTAGAGCAAATCCCAGATTATAAGGGACTTAGAGGGGACAGTAGTGATAATATCCCAGGTGTTAAGGGTGTGGGTGAAAAAACTGCCATAGCACTTTTGAATGAGTATGGTGATTTGGATAATATTTATGCACATCTAGATGAGATTAAGCCAGCATGGCAAAAGAAACTTGAAACTGACAGGGAAAAAGCATTTCTTTCAAAGGAACTGGGAACTATCAAAACGGATGTGCCAATTAAATCTATAGATTATAATCTTGCACAAACTTCTGATATAACTTTTGATACTGCACGAAAAATGTTTATGAAGTTAGGATTCACAAGTTTACTTAAACGAATTCCAGAAGGTGAAGAAAATGAGAGTGATGAAATAAAGATAATTACAGTAAAAAATTCTGATGTTAAAAAAATTTTAAAGGATTGTGAAGATAAAAAAGTATCTATTTCTGTGGATTGTAGTAATAAACAATTGCATGGATTAGCTTTAGTAAAGGATGGCAAGTTGTATTATATAGAAGTTACAGATAAGGCAACAAATGAAGTAGTAGATTTTTTGCAAGACAAAAAATATCAAAAAATTATTTTTGATATTAAAAGTGTGATGCATGATTTGGTAAAATGTAATATTGATTTGGCTGGAGGCGTACAAGATGTGTTGTTACAAGCTTATGTGGTACAACAAAACAAAAAATTGAAGTTTGATGACTTGATTTTTGATGTGTTTGGTGTGATGTTTGATAAAAAAGACACAGGCGCACAAATGGCACTGGGACTCAGAGATGATGAAGGAGAAAGACAAAATGTATGTGAAAAAGCTTTTTATACAGATAAGTTAGCCGATCATTTTGATAAAAAAATCACAGAAACTATTAAATCTCAAACACAGTCACTCACGAGTGACGTGTCGGGGAAAAAAGCAAACATAAAAACAGTTTTGGAAACAATAGAAATGCCACTTATTGAGATATTATTTAATATGGAGCAGTGGGGCATTAAACTTGATAAAGAAAAGTTTAGTGAAATAGCTCAATATATCGATAACAAACTAGATGAACTTTCACAAGAGATTTATGAATACGCAGGAGAAACTTTTAATATCAATTCAACAAAACAATTAAGGGTTATACTGTTTGAAAAGTTAAAAATTGATACTACGGATATCAAAAAAACAAAAACAGGGTTCTCTACTGCTTCTAGTGAGCTTGAAAAAATGCGTGGAAGTAATCCTATCATAGAAAAAATTGAACAATATCGTGAGTTATTTAAGCTAAAAACTACATATATTGATGTATTACCGACACTGACAGACAGTGAGAGCAGAATTCACACAACATTTAATCAAGCGGTTACTTCAACAGGGAGATTGTCTTCATCTGATCCAAATTTACAAAACATTCCAATTCGCACAGAAGAAGGTCGCAAGATGCGGGATGGTTTTGTTGCAAGTGTGGGACACAAGCTTATAAGTGTTGACTATTCTCAAATTGATTTGCGGTGTGTTGCTCATGTGAGTGGTGATAAGGTGATGATAGAAGCATTTAACAACGGAGCGGACATTCATACCACAACGGCAGCAACAGTAATGGGCAAAAATCCAAAAGATATTACAAAAAATGAGAGAGCTAGTGCAAAAGAATTAAATTTTGGACTTATTTATGGCATGGGGCAATATGGTTTTGCACGTGCAGCCGGAATTAGTAATAAAGAAGCAAAAGAATTTATCAAAACATATTTTGAGAAGTTCGCTGGTGTAAAACAATATATTAAAAATACCAAAAGAGAGGCAGCAGAGAATGGATATGTAGAAACACTATTTGGTCGCAGGCGTTATGTGCCAAATATTACATCAAAAAACTTTATGTTAAAAAGCGCAGCAGAGCGAGCAGCGATAAATATGCCAATACAAGGACTTGCTGCAGACATAATGAAATTATCAATGATAGCAGCCGATAGATATATCAAAAAAACATATAGCGATAATGAAGTTTACGCAATCTTGCAAGTACACGATGAAATCATATTTGAAGCAAAAGAAGAAATAGTCACAGATTTCACAAAAAACATCGTAAGAGTAATGGAAAATGTATGTAAACTAAAAGTGCCACTAGTAGTAGATACAGAAATAGGTAATAACTGGGGTAAATTATAATATTTTTTGAATATTTACGTAATTTTTTGATATTTTTAATTGACTTTTTATTACAATTACAGCAATTAGAGTTACCTCTAGGGTTTAGATCAAATGTGGTATGGTGGAATGATTTTTTAAATAATCATTACCATAAAACACATGAGAAACACTATAGAGGAAACCATAAATATGAAGGGAAACATATTAAAAAGGTATATAAACAAGTTAATAAGCAGAAAAGAAACAGCAGAGCTATTAAATATGCACGTCAATGCAGTTTCTAGATTAACCTCAAGGTATAAAAAGGAAGGAAGAGATGCTCTAATACCTAAAAACCTGGACCAAAAAGTTGTAATCCAATTCACAATAAAACACCAACCAATATACAAGATTTAGTAATAGATATAGTAC
>JALVPE010000086.1 GCA_027031945.1 Candidatus Moraniibacteriota bacterium | reverse complement strand
CAATGATTGTAACACCAGAGATAATAAAAAATTATCGAAAAATTTATCAGAATAAGAAAGAGATTTTTGTAAAGTTTTTTCAGAAAAATAGGATGGAAACATTGTTTATTTCACATACGGAAAAAATTTATCAAAAATTATTTTTATTTTTTAAATTAAGACAAAAGTAATCAAAAATTAAGTTTAATATACACAAATGAATGAAATACATGACAATTTAGCTCCGATTACACTTACCTTTATGACAGTTTTTGATTGGATTATAATTTCTTTAATTTTGATAGGTATAATTTTAGTTTTGTGGCAGATATTTTTTCGCAATAAGAATAAAATACAAAAAGTTGTAGAAAATAAACCAAAAAAACAGAAATTTGTACCGGAGTCATTTTCTTTTGAAAAAGAATTGAGTCGTATTGAGAAATTACAACAACAATTACAATGGAAAATTTTTTCTTTGGAGGCAACGGCACTACTTAAAAAAATCTTGGAACGTGAATATAATATGAAATTTGATTTTGCAACTGGTAAGGAAGTACAAGAAATTATGTCAAAGAAAAATATTTCTTCACAAAAAAAGCAAGAATTAAAATATTTTTTTGATTTAATAGACCCTATAAAATTTGCAGATGCACAGGGTAAAGAAGAAATAGCTAAAGAAGTTATCAGTATATTGAAAGATTATAATAATTATTTTAAAAAATAAAATGGAGTTTGCTAATAGTTACATCTTTGGAATTGCAATTGTGCTGACATTTATTGTGGGAGGGTTTTTGTATTGGCAAAGGCGTAGTAAAAAAGTTGTAGCGATACATATTCCTTTTTTCAAAGATTTACAAGAGGCACGTAAACAATCTTCAAAATTTGTATTGAGTAATATATTAGTTTGGTTACGACGTTTATTATTGGGAGCAACAATTGTAGCGTTAACTATAGCAATGGCTAGGCCACAAACTGTAACAGAAGAAAAACAAATGACAAAAAATGGTGTTGATATTTTGATAGCGTTGGATGTTTCTGAGTCAATGCTTGCTGAAGATTTACAACCTAATCGTATGGAAGCTGCAAAAAAATATATAGATCAATTTGTTTCAGAGCTTAAAAATGATAGGGTTGGATTGGAAGTTTTTGCCGGTAAGCCGTTTACACAATCACCGATGAGTTTTGATTATAATGTGATAAGATATTATTTGTCTGAAATTTCTACGGATACTATTGATCAACAACGTATGGGGTTAGGTGGTACAGCGATTGGAGATGCAATAGTTTCGGCAGTCAATCGATTTCAAAATAGCAAAGACAGAACAAAAGTGTTAGTATTGCTTACTGATGGTGAAGCAAATGTGGGAGTAGATCCAATAATTGCAGCAGAGCATGCAAGAAGTAAAGGTATTAAAATTTATACTGTAGGACTTGGTAAAAAAGAGGGTGCATTATTGCCAATTGATATTGGAAATGGTCAAAAAGCTTATGCTAGAAATCCAGATGGCTCATTGTACAAGACAAAGTTTGATGAAGAAACGCTTAAGCATATTGCTAAGATTTCTGGTGGAAAATATTTTTATGCCGGAGATAATAATTCTTTGCAAAAAAGTTTGGAAACTATAAATAAATTAGAAAAAACAGAGTTTGAAACAAATGTTAGCATTACAAAAGAAGATCATTTTTGGGGATTTTTGGTAGTTGGCTTTATAAGCGGGTTATTATTTGTGAGTTTAAAATTTATTCCAGAAATTTATAATAAAAATAAAAAAATATGATGTTAGCTGAATTTACAAATTATTGGTGGTTGGGTGTGTTTCTACTTATTGTTATGTGGGTTGGTTTTGTATTTGTTAAAAAACAAATTGAAAAAGAAAAAAGTTTTGTCTTTATAAATAATCAAAAACCAAAACCAATTGCTCGTATCACTGAAATAAAAACGATATTTATTTTAATAGGATTAACTTTTATTTTAATAGCAGTGTGGCGACCTCAGTGGGGGCAAGATATACAAACAACACAAAAGAAAGGTTTGGATATTGTATTTACTGTGGATGTGTCAAAGAGTATGAGAGCTTTGGATTTTTCACATGGTAGAGATACGGTTTCGCGGCTTGATGCAGTCAAATATATTGTGGAGGATTTCGTTACAAAACGTAAAGGTGATCGTATAGGGCTTGTGGAATTTGCGGGGGAGAGTTTTGTAGCTTCACCACTTACTTTTGACCATACAGTTTTTATAAATTTTTTGAAAAATATTTCAAGTGATGATTTGGGTAAACAGGGTACAAATTTGGCAGATGCAATTGAAATATCTATTGCAAGACTTGAAGTGCAATCTGATACCGAGCAAAAAGGTAAAGCAATTATTTGAAATTCTGACGGAGATGAAACAATTTCTAGTGATGCTAAAAAAATGGCACAACTTGCAAAAGAAAAAAATATAAAAATATTCACAGTTGGAATCGGTTCTGAAAAAGGTTCTCCAATTCCAGAAGGTCAAGATGTTTTTGGAAATATAAAATACAAACAATATAAAGGGGAGACAGTGCTAACAGCATTAAATCCGGAACCTTTAAAAGAAATTGCTAATATAACTGGTGGCGAGTATTTTCACGCTGAGGATATTTCAGACTTAAAAAAACTGACAAAGGATTTAGATATATTGCCAAAAAAGATTTCTAACGAGGAAAATATTACACCGGCATCAGAAAAATACTTGATGTTTGTGATTATAGGTACATTGTTATTTGTGATAGGAATTATATTGCCAAGATATCCATTTATTCAAAATTTAACATTAAGAATTAAAAATTGAAAATGAAAATTGCAAAACAACCAGGGACAATTAAAAAATTTTTTACCGAAACAAACTCGTTCTACTAAATGAAATTGTGTTCTCATAAGGGTACCTTATTTTTAATCTTCGTCCTCATCAAACGATGTGTGGTTTTCCAGTATATACACCGAAGCAGCTATGTACACGATTGCATCCAAAAGTTCATTTACAGCATCTTCAATAGGCAGCCTGCCAGTTTCTTGTATTTTTTTCAGGGCCTGGTACAAAGGTGCCTGCCAGGATTCCAACATAAGAGCATTTCGGATAATAGGTTGTTCCTCAAAAGGTTCCCCAGAAGCATGACGTTCCCGTCCCTTTCCATAGGCTGCTCTGTTGTATGCTGCTTCCAGGATGTTTTCTAGTGCCTGGTAGTTATCTTTTACGGAATTGTCGGTAATGAATCCAGCTCTTTTTTCGGTCATATTGGATAGCCCTCCTTCCATAGTTTTTTGTAGATTTTATAGGCCCGAATAAAGGGAGACCTATGGATTTTGGTTCCT
>JALVPE010000085.1:2317-9920 GCA_027031945.1 Candidatus Moraniibacteriota bacterium | reverse complement strand
GTATATAATTTATGAAATTATTTATTTTATTTTTAGACATAATTATTTAGACGCTTTTTTATAAATTTCCATTAATTTTTGGTAATATTCTTCTTCATTATTTAGACTGCGAATGTGTTTTTCTGCTTTTTCACCCATTGATTGCACCAGTTCATTATTGTTAATAAACCTTTGCATTTTATTTGCCAAATCTGCGACATTACCGGTTTTGAAAATAAATCCACTTTTACCATCTTCAATCATTTCCTTAGTTCCTCCGCAGTCAGATACGATAACCGGAGAACCAAATGCCATTGACTCCGAAATTGCAATTGGCGAATTATCATACCAAATAGACGGGAGTATTGCCACAGCAGACGTCCCCATAAGACGCATCCACGCATCTCCACCCTTTTGACAAAATCCAGCAAATTTCACAACATCTTCAATTTCATTTTTCTTTACAAACTTACGTAAAAATTTTTCATGCGGACCCTTCCCCGCAATAATAAATTTCCACCCACCCAAAACCTTTTTTTGCTTTAATAACTTCATCGCCTCTATTGCTACAACCAAACCTTTTTCTTGAGATATACGCCCCATGTATAAAAATACTTTTTCTTTTTTATGACTTGTGGTGTATACATCAAAATTCAATACATTGCGCAAAATCACAATTTTTTCTTTGGGAATTCCATATTTTATTGCAAGCTCACGCATAAATTCACTCGGAGCTGTAAATATATCAACATTATCATAAAAACCAAACCATTTATTTATATAACCTTCCATCATTGCCACAAAACTCTCACCATATGAATTATTAATTGATTTATTCAGAAATAATTTATAATACTTTCCGTTTTCACACGAATGATCAATTCTGCCATGAGCAAACAATTTATAATTTGGACAAATTGCATGATAATCTGACAATTTAAAAACGATAGGTACATTATGTTTTTTGAGAACAGAAAAAATTCCAGGTGTTAAATAATGATAAATATTATGTACATGTGCAATATCTGGTTTTTGTTTTATAAGTAATTTATCAAGTTTTTTGACCGCATCTCGATTATAAATAACTCGTGGCACCAACCACAATTTATGAAAAATGTTTTTTGCCTCTCGAATATCAAAGTGATTGGCAAAATATATACATTCAGATGATAATTCATTATCAACATCTTGCATAGAAAAAACCATGACATCATGACCTTTTTTTTCAAGTAATTTTTTGGTTTCAAAAAAAGCAGACACTGACCCACCACCTCTTTTTTTACTATAATATTTATGTATTTGTAATATTTTCATAACTTACAATCTAAATATGCTATACTATTATTATAGCAGTTAATATTTACTTTCTCATGAATACCGATTTATCGATATTATCAAAACAATCTACTGGAATTTTACTTGTTCTAGGTATTGTTGCCGTTTTTATTGCAACAATCACATTACTAATACCAATATCAACAGCTATTGGTCTAATATTTCTTTTTTTTATTATAGCATCTTTTTTGTATAGACCATTATTTGGATTTTTAACTATTGTAATACTTCGCACATCTGTTGACTTTTTATCTTCTTATTTCTCACTATCTATTACTGAAAATATACAATTAAATATTGCTTCTATTTTTGCACTTCTGCTTATTGCATCATCAATTGTACTGATAGTACTCAATTGGAAAACCGCTTCAAAAACACCCTTACTTATACCATTTTCTCTTTTTATTGGATTTAGTGCTATAAGTCTATTCTATTCAATTGACAAAGCAATTACTGTACAAGAAACTATTCGTTTAATAAGTATATTCATGTCATTTGTCACAGCTTATATTTTAACAGTTAAAATTCCAACTGCAAGAAAAACAATTATTTCAATAATATTACTCTCAGCACTTATACCTGTCACATTTGCACTTTACCAGTTGATGACTGGGTCTGGAATTACTGACAATACAGGCACCGAAGGTAGACTCTTTGGCACATTCAAACAACCAAATGCCTTCGCATCTTTTTTATTACTCATTATATCAATATTAACATACAAAATCTTTTCAACAAAAATTGCACTTTCCGAGAAAAATTTTTCAAAATTTCTCATATTTTTTACAATTATACTTTTATTACTCACTTTCAGTCGTGGTGGATGGTTGGCGTTGTTGGTATTTTTTACAATCTTTAGCCTACTTAAAGCTCCCAAATTACTTTTTGCTACATTTGGAATTGGTGTTGTATTATTTTTTACATCACAGGCAATCCACGAACGTATAGAAGACATTTATAACCCTCCGGCTGACAGCTCTATTCGTTGGCGAATTCAACAATGGAAAGATGCTATCATTGCTTGGCAATTATCCCCTATCTATGGATTTGGTGCTGGTACGGAAATTCAAATTCACGAACAAGAACATGGCTTTCATGCTGGTAACCCTTACACACACAATGACTTTATTAAATCATTACAAGAAACTGGGTTAATAGGTTTTGCACTATTTACTTTATTAATTTTTGTAACAGTTTTTTCTTTAATAAAACAATATCGAAATTTATCCGATGATGATGAAAAATTATTTGTACTTATTGTATTATTATTTTTTATATCAGAAATTGTATTTGGCATGAGTTCAAATATATGGCGAGGAACAGCAGTAGAGTGGCTCATCTGGACACTTGTAGCTAGTGCACTGTCTATTCAAAAAAGCGCTAAACTTTCATAAATACAAAAGAAAATACGGACAGGTCAATGACGCTTTGTCCTATAATTCTTTATGTTTCCAATTAAAAAAACTGTCATTCCCGCGTAGGCGGGAATCCAGTACATTCTATATGAATTTCATAATTAAAATAAATTTTTAAAATTTAAGATATTCTATACTTAAATTATATTGAATATATAAGAATCTACTTGTAATTCTGGATTCCCGCCGGAGTTTACGCTTGAGCTTGCTCAAGTGCAGGAATGACAACAAGTGCTATAAATTACACTACCTCTACAATAAATTAAAACACTTTTTCTCTATCTTTGTACATTTTTTATTTCTGTACGCAAAAGTTTATAATTTTCCATAATCATCCTTTTTTGTTTTTGCGTCATATAATCTTCAAATAATCCCTGTTCCATGGCACGCACAAATCTATCTATAAAAAGTGGTGTATTTCGAGTACGATTAAAATATTCTATAATTTTTTCTTCTGGTTCAAAGAAAAAATGTACGGTTGTATCCTCTTGATAAAAGCCTGTTTCACGTGAAATATTTAACCCAATTTCTTCTAAATTTCGTAATTCTTTTGCCATTAACTTTTTTTCCTCCTGAGTTAATTGTTTCTTTTGCAAATTATCAACGTCACCTTGCAATGCACCCACGGCACCATCCAATCTTATTATATTTTTTTGCATTTTATTATAATGATCATTTTGCTCCAAAATAATTAACTCAGTGACATAATCAAAACCAGCCTGAACACACAAAGAAACAATATAGACAGTGACGCACAAAGAAACAATAGTCACAATACCTAGTAATATATATTTGAATTTTATTTTGATTTTCATATAAATTTATTATACCACACTTAATATGTTCTCTAGATTCCGAATAAATCCGTCTACCCGCAGGTAAGTTTATTTGTACATCTAATATCTCGGACAGGCACATAGGCACTGTCCCTACCAAATAATATTTTCTAAAATGTAAACAACGCCATCAAATCTTACAGATAATTTTTAATAGTAATAAAAAAAGGCCACAAATTGCATTCACAATTCATGACCTTCTATAAACAATTATTCTACTCTGCGGACGCCTGCGCTATCATCGCAGCTCGCTCTCTTTTTGAGATATATGTCTTTGTTTGAGCTGCCCAGATAGCACGGACAATGTTATCTAATTTTGCTGTCCCCATGAAATCATAGAGACGTGATCCATTGCCTTCAAATACCCAGCGAGGATTCAAGAAATTGATATCAATCATTTCCTGATCATACCAAACAAGCTTGGTACCAAGTCCGCCCTGGGAAAAACCCGAGCTCTTACCCCAGATATATCCAAGGTTCAGATTTGCTGTAGGAGTAATCCTCCAGTATCCACCATCACCGACATACCAATCATAGATGTCAAATGCAATACCAGCACTGATTCTACGATTATCATATGCATAATCATTACCACGTCCTTTCGTGTCAGAATAACTGACATCAAAAGGGTGGACGTAATGCATATTCACGCTCCACTGTGGAAACCACAGTTTACCGTCAGCGCGGCGTTGCTCCGTTAGGAATCCACTTCCAACCTCCCACTGATTTTCCTTTTGATGGGAAGAAAACTTCTTATCTGGAACCCAGTACTCCGTTTTCTGATGGAGCAATCCCAGATCCAAACTAACTTCAGTGTTTGCGGTATAATTATATACACCGCTTGCACCGCCACCAATGATGTTATATTCATAGTGGGACCATCGATCTTTTGATTTCTTGTAGGTGTGCCCTTTGCCCTTTGCATACTTACCATATCCACCGGCATCAACTTTGCCGATACGAGCCGGACGAATACGAGTCTTCAAGCCAATACCATGACCATGCCGTTGATTATCCTCATTATTAAAAGGACTAAACTTGGCATAGCTTACATTAAACGCATCCACGGACTTTAATCCGCGAAATCTGATTTTACTTCCTGTTTTCTCATTGTCTCCTGCATATGCAGTCGACGCAATAAATAATCCCAAAGCGGCAATACAAAATATTTTTTTCATCTTTCACTCTCCTTCCGTTTGTTTGCGATACAACTCCATCAGTTCCCATGTATTGACAACTGTGAGCTTACCGCTATTTTTTTGTTCTCTACTCTTGACCGTACTCTTTACAACTGGCACATGCTTTACTTTTTTTGTTGCAACAGATTTTGCCACTGGTTTAGCCACCACCTTCTTGGTAGTAACTTTCACCTGTGACTTTTTCACAGCAGGTGCTGCGCTTTTTACAGTCTTCTGCTTTTTTACAACAGCAATCGACTTTTGTGTTACCCTCTCTTTCTGTTTTACACGTTTTTCAACGTGCACAGGAAGTGAACTGCACACAGCCTCATGCAAAACGATGTCTTGTGTAGTTACCACGCCGAGAGAATCTCTGCGCAATGCCAATGCTTCAATTGGCAAAGATGTACTTATTGGCGTAAAGAGATGCCACCACACATGATTTTTCCCATCATATGCAATCACATCACCATTTATCATATATCGTACAACATTACCACTGATTTTTCCACACTGCCAAGTACTGGCGTTAGTGTCAGAATTTTTCAAAAATTCTGACCACATGCCATCGTAAAAACCGAGATCTCTTAAAAGGTTTTTAGTTACAGTGCTAGCGGAAGACACACATGGCAAAAACAATACTACAATAATGAAAAATATTTTTTTCATGTCACTGCCCTCTTGTTATGTTTTTGACATGCTCTTTCTGATACATCTGGTACACAAGTGCCATCTGCTCAGATAAATCACGCCTTTGACATGTTCCACGTGCAACACACGCGTTCCATATAGTATCAAAAAATGCCGCAATACCTCCATCAACCATACTTGATGCAAAACCCAACGCCATTACTTCTAGCGTGCCAATCGGTAAACGTAATCGTGATAAAAACTTCTGCCACAGTGTAATGCCTGGATTACGTCTAAGCAGATTTTTCATGTCCTCCTCTGATAAGTAGCTTGCCACAATTTCACCATCTGGCAAACGTAATTCACTGTTCATCTCAGCAAGTAATTTCTCTCGAAATTTTTCCCATTTAGGATTGCCCTCCGCTATGGGAATTTCCTGCACATCATCGACAGTCATCTCGACACCAAAGCCCTCAATACGATTTTTCCATACTTCATTAATTACAGGAAGTGTTTTCCCAACTTCTTGCATAAGTTCTATAGCATATTCTGGATCGCTCTCAAACTTTTGCCAATCGTATGTTTCATCATCTACAATTGTGTATTCATATCCCTGGACTTCTCCAATAGGTGAGGCCATCCAAACCCCACCATCTTTGTTAGTAAGTGCAAATGCATATTGCCCATCAACAAGTGTTTTGTAATCGCTCAGAATAACACATTGCATAGGAGCAGGTATTCCCCATGGATTTTTATTAAATGCATATTTTTCTACGCTATAACAAAATCCATTAATTCTTGGAGCATCTTTATCACTAAGAGATACTCCCGGAAGTGGCCATACACCCCGCACACCATTGTCAACTTCCACAAGGAATCGAACTGGCAACACACCAGTAAATGTAACGATGGTGCCACCCTCTTCCTCCATTTTATCTGGATGCACAACCACCATACTCTGTTCTGGTTGCAACAGTGCAAAACTAGGTGCGCCCTTCTGGTTGGCACACCCGCCACTCAACAATGCAACAACTACCAGTACTGCATAAATTATATTTTTCATAATATCGCCCCCTTGGCTTAAATATAGAATAATTGTTAAATAAACTTTTCAAATCACAATCTATAAAGATTGTGCATAAATATACGATTACTTCCCATATTTATGCACAAATCTCTAAAAACAACACAAACGTATTTTAACAGCTCATTATACTACAAACTCAACAAAAAGTCAACAACCTGAATTGGATATAAAATAAAATAAAAAAACCGGGTACAATTTGTTAAAAATTGCCCCGGAACAATCCTATTGCCGAAAAAACCAACTGTGATAGTACAGCATATCACTACAACATGCTTGTGTCAAATTTATCACAAAATAAAAAGGAGGTGGTACACATCGATAGTGTACACACCTCTTTGGTCATTTGACAACGCCAATAACAAGCGTTGCCAGGTTACCTCCATCGCCTTTATTGCCAAAGGTTTTGAAGGTAGAGAGTTTAACTCCCCATCTTGCAGACAAGTCTGCAAGAGACCAAATATTTTCTTTCTTAAAACATTTGGTGGCATAAATCTTATTACCCTTACGAGTAACAAGTTTATATTTATACCTTAATCCCTCAGTACGCAGCTGAGTCTCTGACCCAATTGCCCCCTCAGGAAAATCAGCCCAGATTCCAACTGCATCCCATGGGATGTCCTCGCAGGCATCTTTGGCAACAGCTTTTTGCTGAATCTTTTCAAATCCAACAATATTATTACCACAGATAACATTTTTAACCGGTTTTCCGTTTTCAAAAACCAGCTCATTACCTGTGGCAACGCACCTTGGAGAATTCCAAGCTGCAGATGGCTTCATCTTGATAAGCCACCAATCACCAGCACTTCCCACATTAACATTGTTCACCTTACCTGAATAATCAGGTACCGGCTGGCATCGCAGATATGCTTTGCCATTAATCTTTTTATACGATTTCTCCATTGCCATAGATGACATCGGAAGAGTAACTATGGCCAACAAAATTACTACTACATTAACATTAATCTTTTTCATCATTTTCTCCTTTTGATGAAGGTTTCGTCTGTTAAACAACTATCCCTATTATTTCAGAGCCTCATTGACTCTCTTTTACAATAAAATAATAATTTTTATTACAAAAGAGAGACAACATTACAAATACTTGTAATGTGTTACTATATCATATTTTTGAATATATGCAAACAA
>JALVPE010000085.1:0-2307 GCA_027031945.1 Candidatus Moraniibacteriota bacterium | reverse complement strand
CGTAGGCGGGAATCTAGGACGTTTTATATGAATTACATGATTAAAATAAATTTTTAAAGTTTAGAATATTCTATAATTAAATTATGCTAAATATATAAGAATTTACTTACAATTTTGGATCCCCACCCTGCCTACCGGACAGGCAGACTACGCGAGGATAACAGTAAGTGTGAGGGATTACCAATTCCCAAAATTCAAGAATAAGTTACAAGAGCAAGTTTTGTAACTTACTCTATATTTTCACTCATTCTTAAGAATTATTTTTGTGAAAATTACTTATTCTATTGTGTAATTCCATAATATCTACATTTGCCTCACTTGTATTTTGCACTGATTCGTCCTCTGTTTCATCTTCTTCAAATTCTATTGAACCTTGTACGTTATTATTGAAATGATCCATTACAACATTAGAATTCTCTTCATATTTATGTGAATCATGTGACTCCAAATTTTCTTCAAAATCCATTTCATCCTCTGTACATGTGTTAGATTTTGTGAAAAAATGAATTTTATTTGGAAAAAAATATATAAGCACAATTGCCAGCAGTCCTCCTAACAAACCACCAATAACTGTATTTGGTAAAATACGAGGTAATGTTGGTCGCAATGGCGTATTTGGACCATCAATAAGTTTTACTTTTACTCTTTCTCCTCCTCCATGATATTCTTCGCTATTTGTTGTTAAAGTATATGCAATCGCTTTTGCTGTTTCTTCTGCTGTCTTGCGAGATTCGTCTATTACGCTGATGTGTATAATTCCGGTATTGTTTACTTTTTTTACATTTATAAATTTCTTCCACTCTTTTTCACGTTTTTCAGGGTCACGTGAAAAATCACGACGCACATCAAAAGGCGCATCTTGCACAGAATTAAAAAATGTTGTGGTATAAATTACACGTGTAAAAATATTACTCAAAAACTCAGCAGATTTAGTTGCGCTAAACGCGTCAACTTTTTCATTTGCTTGTTCTTGAATAACTATAACTGAAATATCACTTTGATATTTTGCCGGCAATATTACAGAAACAGTAAATGCAATAAATGCAAACATGCTTATAAATACAGTTACCAATTGCCATCTCTCAATAATATCTTTTATTGTTATGTTTTTATTCATAAATTTAATTATTAACGCTTAAAGAAAAATTCTCACCTTCGTAACCACTTAGCACTCTACTCTTACTAAACTGTTTGAAAGAATTGAATGTGCGCACAACATATTTCTGAAACGTCAGTCTTAATTTTGGAGATTTTTTTCTCATTTCTAAATATTTTGTCTTTGCGACATAATCTTGAAATGCATAAAAAAATGCAATTATAAATCCATAGCGTCCATCCAAAAATCCAAATCGTATAATATACATATACACAAAACGAATAAACGGAGTAAACGGAATAAATGTCCACAAGTCCTTTACTACTGCTTTTGCATAAAATGGATTTGTAAAAAATGTCGCCCATTTTATTTTTGTCATACCGTTTTCATAAATACGCAACATATAATTTGCATGCCATGTAGAGTATCTATTGAATTTTTCAAAAAATTGCTCCAATGAACGATCTGAGTAATGTAATATATCTCCTTTAATCTTTTTCATTCTTGATTTTGCCAAAATTATATGTGCATGCACATTTCTATCTTCATACCTGCAACTACGTCGAAATAGCCTAATATTATAAAGTGGATAGCGACCGCCCCATCTTAAAAATTTACCCAAGAAAAAATGTTTTCGTGCAATTTCAAATCCATCATAATTATCAATTTCGTCACTTACAAGCAAATCATCAATTGAATTTTTTAATTCATCTGTAACAATTTCATCACTATCAAGTAGCAATATCCATTCATTTTTTGCTTGTGGGATTGCCCAGTTTTTTTGTTTAGCGCTGTATATGTATTCATGTTGTACAACACGTGCACCATATTTTTTTGCAATTTCAACAGTCCTGTCTGTAGAAAAAGAATCTACAACAAATATTTCATCCGCCCACAAAACAGACTCGATTGCCTGCGCAATCAAATCTTCCACGTTATATGTAGGTATAATAACCGTTATTTTACGATGTTTCTTCGTCATAATCTTATTTCACAGAAATAATAAAATTTTTACTAATTTATCGTTATTCTAAAAATAACTAGCAATTATAACAAGAAACATATATTTTGTCAAGTGTCTATTTTCTAAGTGTTAGTTACCTGTGATAATGTCATACCTAGTGTTCAATAGAAATGTCATACTTGTCAGTAATATGATATTATCTTGAGTTAATTAATTAACTCAAGACAATAATGGAAAGCATAATAAC